>DAIPIF010000021.1:0-16107 GCA_036770925.1 Psychrobacter sp. | reverse complement strand
GAGCGCGTAATATCAAAGGCGACTACCGTTTTGCCATCGAGCTTGGCGATAGAATTGGGGTCGGCGGCGCCATCGGTTACGGTTGCCATGCGCCCAAGCGCTTGCGTGCCGCCTGTTGGCACCGCAATTTGCAACTCATTGAGCTCGCCTGCGCGCGCCACTGCGCCCAAAACGCGGATGGTCTGAGTGGTTTTGCCCACTTCCGCTTCACCGCCTGAGCTGTCTTGCTGAATATCGGCTATCTGCTGCGATAATTGGGTAATCGAAAACTGCAAACCACTCAGCGCAATCGGGTCAGCAGCGACGGTAATTTCACGCGCCAGACCACCGATACGGCTGATAGAACCCACGCCTTTAATATCAGATAAACGCTTGGTAATGGTGTCATCGACAAACCACGATAAATCCTCAACGCTCATATTATCGGCGCTGACGGTATAGGTGACGATGGGAAAACCCGAGGTTGAAACCTTGGTAACAATCGGCTCATTAGCAGCAGCAGGCAAATCACCGCGCACCTCACCCACGGCGGAGCGCACATCATCGACCGCTTCTTGAATGTCTTTATCCAGTACAAACTCAGTCGCCACTGTGGCTACGCCCGTCTGCAGCGTGGTGCGTATATGCTTGATACCATTGATACTGGTCAGCTGGTTTTCAATCTTTTTGGCAATGTCATTTTCAAGTTGTGCCGGCGCAGCACCCGGTAAAGTGACGGTGACCACCACAGCGGGCAAATCAATATCAGGGAACTGCTGGACTTTCATTTTTAAAAAGCCATAGACCCCGCCCATCGTCAGCAGCACAAACAGCAATATAGCGACTAAGGGGTTACGAATCGAATAAGCCGAGGCATTAAAATTCATGAGGTTGCCTGCGCTGTATTATTATTTTTAGGAGCAGTATGCTCTTTATCGTTCGTATCAATACCACTTAGCCCATCAATCACCCGTACCCTATCGCCATCATTCAAAAAGCTACCGCCTTGTTTGACCAGACGACTGTCGCGAGCAAGCGGCTCAAGCAGGGCAACGTTATCATCGATACGCGCGCCTAAGCTGACTCGTTGCTGCTGAATGCGCCCAAATGTTTTACCGTCTTGGGTTTCGATAGCGGTCACCAGCATCACATAATCATAGCCATCATTACTGACAATGGCACTGTGGGGCACGGTTTGAGTATCACTATTGCCTAATAAAAATTTGCCCGTTTGATACATGCCTGCGCGTAGCGCTGGATTGGTATTTAGGCTGGCATAAATAGTAATGAGCCGATTATTATCGGCGGTGGGCGCAATGCGGCGCACCTCACCGGTGACTGATTGATTTTGCGGTAAACTCACCTGAACGGCTGTGCCCACGGTAACCTCGCCAATCAGCTTAGGATCAATATCCGCTTGCCACTCCAAAATCCCGTCTTTGATAATCGTAAACAGCGGCTCACCGCCTGCGACCATACCGACCTCTATCATTTTTGCGCTAATGATACCGCTGACCGGCGCGACAACGGTGGCATTATTTAAGGTCAAACGTTGGCTATTGAGACGGGCTTTTGAGGCTTGCAAAGACGCTTCGGCACGTATTTTTGAGGTTTGATATTTATCGGCTTCTTGACGACTTATCGCATCGATGTCGAGCAGCGGCAGTACGCGAGCCGCATCCGCACTGGCATTGGCAAGAGTTGCTTCTGCCTCCGCGACATCAGCCTCTGCTTGCAAAACTTGTTGCTGCATCGCCTCGGTATCAAATACTGCGAGCACTTGACCGGCAGTGACACGCGCGCCTTCTTCGACTAACACCTGCTCAATCGCCACCCCACTGACTTTGGCGCTGACATTGGCGGTGTCTTTGGCACTGATGACCCCATCGGCGGTTAGGGTGTTACCGATACTAGCTTGGCTTGGCGACACCGTTTCAACTGATAATACGCTTTGCTCAGTGGTGCTAGCACTTGCCTGACTCGTACCCTGCACACTCGCAGAAACGCGGGCATCATCTGTATCCGCAGGGGTACTACTGCCCCAATATTTGCCAAATAACACCCCTGCAATCAAGACCACTATCAGCACCGGCCATAACCATACAGGCATCTTGGAGGACTGATGCAGTGGCGCATCAGGCTGACGATAAGGCGGCAGCGCCGAGTCATCCACATGAGACGCGGCGGCTGGTTTGTTATTAGGATCGTGAAGCTCACTCATAGTTTATCTCTATGTATCGGTAACCATAAAAGCAATAATCTGACAATAGCACAAATCATAACAGATGAACTTGATTCATCTGGTTTTTATGCCGACCATATTTTAGCCTTATGCGTTCATATACCTTTAAAAAATCGAATTAACATTCATCACTAGCATTCTCAAATCAATAATGGCATCATGGGGATATCACTGCAGAGTCAAACCCCTTTGATTTTGTACTGATATTTTTTGTATGCATACTAAAATGCTGACCCATCAGCTCTATAAATAATAAATCAAGGAGTCCATCATGGCGAATAAAGAAGCCGTAAAAGATATTAAACAAGACATCAAAGACACTGAAGCCAAAATTAAAAAGCAAAAGCAGCAGCTTAAAGACCTCAAAAAAGAGCTGAAAAAGGCAAAAAAAGAAAAACCTGCCAAAAAAGAGAAGTCTGAGAAAAAAGCAAAAAGTGAGAAAAAAGAGAAATAAGCCTCTTTTTTAGTAAAGCGCTTATAGTAAAGCTCTTATAGTAAAGCCACTTTTTTGTTCACTATTTTTAGTGAGACACGAATTAGCTAAGCAGCTTTAACCACCCATTTAACCACCAAAAGAGGATAGCACTGGCTGTCCTTTTTTGTTTTTTTAGTCTCTAAATAGCAACCTCAGGCGCTAGAGCAATGCATCAACTTAAGCATTGGTATAACGACTCGCCTCTGGCATCCAGCGATGAATCAGCTGACTGACATCGGCCTTACGCGCAGGATTACTGATGAGATGCTTGGCTAAGCGCTGGGCAATCGCAAACAGCTGCTCATCACGAATCAAATCGGCTAAATAATAGCCTACATTACCCGTTTGTCGTTTACCCAATAATTCACCCGGTCCACGCAATTCTAAATCTTTTTGGGCAATCACAAAGCCATCGGTGCTATCACGCAGTACATTGAGTCGCTCGGTGCCAGTCTCCGATAGCGGTTTTTGGTATAACAGCACGCAGAAGCTTTTGGTTGAACCCCGTCCCACCCGTCCGCGCAATTGATGCAATTGCGATAAGCCCAAACGCTCCGCATTTTCAATCACCATGAGCGAGGCATTGGGCACATCGACGCCGACTTCGATAACCGTCGTCGCAATCAGTAAATCAAGCGCGCCTGCTTTAAAGTCTTGCATGATGGCTTGTTTATCCGCAGACTTCATTTTGCCATGTACCAAACCAATACGGATATCCAAACGCGCCTTTAAGTCCTCATAAGTCGCCTCAGCCGCTTGGGCATCGAGCACGCTCGACTCCTCCACTAATGAGCACACCCAATACGCTTGCCGCCCTGCCGCGCAATTAACCGCAATACGCTCAATGACTTCATCACGGCGATTACGGTCAATCGTTACGGTCGTAATCGGCGTGCGCCCCGGTGGCAGCTCATCAATAATGGAGGTGTCCATATCGCCATAGACACTCATCGCCAGCGTCCGTGGAATCGGGGTGGCGGTCATAATCAGCTGATGCGGCGTGCTGCCAGTCACACCTTTATTGGTCAATGCCATACGCTGCTCAACCCCAAAACGGTGCTGCTCATCAATAATAACTAAGCCTAATTTGGCAAACTGTACTTGCTCTTGAAACAGCGCATGAGTGCCGACCACTACTTGTACGGTGTTTTCTACCACGGCCTCTAACGCTTCGCGGCGCTGCTTGGCGGTTTGCTTACCGGCAAGCCAACCCACCCCAATCCCTAACGGCTCAAACCACTGTTTAAAATTTAATAAATGCTGTTCTGCTAAGATTTCCGTCGGTGCCATCACCGCCACTTGCCAGCCACTATCGAGCGCAAAACCTGCCGCCCCTGCCGCCACCAAGGTTTTACCCGAGCCGACATCGCCTTGTATCAGCCTGAGCATCGGGATTGAGGTTGCCATATCGGCGGTGATATCGCTCATGACTCTTTTTTGGGCAGCAGTCAATTCAAAGGGTAATGCGGCAAATAATTGCTCAGTCAGCAGGCTTTTATTGGCGCATTTGGGCGCTTTAAACTGGTGCAGCTGTTGGCGCCGATAGAGTAAGCTGAGCTGATGGGCGGTGAGCTCCTCGATAATCAAACGCTGGCATGCGGCATGAGTACGTGCCGTCAGTTGCTCAAGTAATTTATATTGTCTGGTGACATCGGTATAAGCGGGCGGGGTGTGCAGCAATACTAACGCTTCAAATATGGTCAGGTTATAGACATTATGGTTCGTATCACTGACATCATTTATGTTATTGATAGCAGGCTCAGGCGTAGAATGCGCGAGCACTGAAAATATATCTTCTGCCGCAGCATCATCACTGACATTTGTGGCAATATCAAAAGGAGCTAAAGGCAAATCTGCCACAACCGCAAAATCAGCAGGCGTAAACAGCGTCATCGGCAAGCCTTCGCTGCGTACCGTCTGCAAGGCTAATTTAATCAGCATCCGCAGCTTATTTTGATGCAGACCTTTGACACTCGGATAAATAGGCTGTAAACCGGTATGAGTCAGAGCAGTGCTGCCCGTCATCACTTGATATTCAGGATGGTGCATCTGCTTACCGTAACGGCTGATTTTTACCTCGCCAAACAGTTGCAGCTGAGCGCCCACACTCATAGTTTGCGCCAATCCTTGATAGACCCTAAAAAAACGCAGTGATAAAGTTGCCGTGCCATCATCGACTATCACCGTCATACCGCTACGCTTATTATCCACGTGGACGATGCGGGCGGTCACCAGTGCCGATTGTCCATCTACCACCTCATTGATTGAAACCGTGCGGCTACGGTCTTCATAACCTCGCGGCAGATGCAGTAATAAATCAAATATACGCACGATACCCAATTGCGCCAGCTGTGCAGCTATCTTCGAACCAACCCCGCTAAGCGCGGATATCGGCATATCTAGCGCGGATATCGGTTCATTGTTGACAAGACGGCTTGGGAATGAGTGGGCAGAGGTGGGCATCAATAAATCCTAACCAGATAACTTTTAGAGGGATACTATGTTATAGAACCATGTTATTTTATAGAACAATGCTATTTTATAGCACCATGCGATTTAGCAGATAAAACCATCATAATTATACTGACAAATGACGGCGTCTAAAAAAAGACGCTTTTTGCATTATAACTGACAATATACGGGATAGGATGTTTATGTTGGGCTTTCCAAACCTTTCTATAGTGCGCATTTTTCTGCAGTTGACCGTACCATTCCTGACGCTGATACGCAGCAGCTTATTTTTTGCCGCATTATTTTCAGTGAGTGCTTGTAGCAACCTCAGCGCTGTCACCGCAAAACCTGTGCAGCCTATAATAGAACAACCGAGCGTGGCACTGGTGTTAGGTGGCGGCGGCGCGAGAGGTTTTGCCCATGTTGGCGTTATCAAGGCACTAGAGGAAAACGGCATCACGCCCACATTAGTGGTCGGTACGAGCGTCGGTAGTATCGTCGGTGGTCTGTATGCTAGCGGCTATAGCGCAGCCAAGCTTGAGCAATTGGCACTGACTATAGCCGATGATGAATTGATGGATTTCACCTTATCCAATCAAGGCTTTGTCGAGGGCATTAAGCTGAAAAACTTTATCAATGCGCAGGTTAATCAGCAACCGATAGAAAACTTTCCCATCCGTTTTGCGGCGGTGGCAGCCGAAAAAGACACCTTAAAAAAAGCGGTGTTTAGTGCAGGCGATGCAGGACTTGCCATACAAGCGTCAGCGAGCGTGCCCAATATTTTTATTGCCCCGCGTATTCCTGAAAAGGTCGGCAAAAAATACATTGATGGCGGCGCCGTCAGTTTAGTGGCGGTGGATAGCGCCCGTGATTTGGGCGCGGATATCGTCATCGCCGTCGATATCAGCAGCGTAAACCCCAATAAAAACCCTATTTCTGCCAGTAGCCTACCTACTATCGGCTCATTCAATAGTTTTTGGGGACTCTTTGACTATAACATCATGGCAAATCTGCATAGCCCTAAAAGTGAGAATCCCGCCTCTATCAATGCAGAAACTCAGCGGGCGGATATTATTATCACGCCCAAGGTGAGCCACATCAGCGCCCTCGATACCGGTCAGCGCCGCGCGTTAATGACCGCAGGCGTGCAAGCGGTAACCCCTGAGATTATTGCAGCGATTAAACAGCGCATCGCGGAGCAGACTTTAAAACAACCATAAGCAATAAAAGAGACGCGGAATAAATATCCAACCTGTTAATAAACTAAAACGCGCTTATTTTTAACCTCATAAAAAAGCACCACAATCATCAGTTGTAGTGCTTTTAGGCAGATATCAATGGTTCAGATAAAGTGATTTATTTCACTCGGGCGCGATACTTCACTTTTACCGTATCATTTAAGCCAATCCCTTCTAAATCCCAACGTACCGCTTGATAATACTGCAACGGAATCTCTTGGACTTTGCCATCTACTTGACCACGCAGAGGCATCCGCGAAAAGTTATTGCCATCGACGCTGCCATAAGGAAAATCAGGAGCGACTGCCCCAAGTAGCTCAACTTGTTGCGGAATACTCATCGTCACCGTCATTTTGCGCACACGGTCAGCATTGGTATTGGTAAAAAATCCTTGATACTCCAAGATATTGCCCGATTGCAAACGGGTATCTGCTGTCACTGGTACTAAAGTTTCTTGACCATCGGCACCGACACTAACGAGCGCTGCCGTAATTTTGCTATTGACCGCTTGAGCGCTTGAGCTGCCACTATGGGCAGACGCTTGCATCGCTACTGGATTTAGCGTGTCCTCTGGGGTGGGCAATAACGCTGAGGCTTGAGTCACTGCCATGACACCGACGAGCGTGCCTGCCACGACGTGAAACAAGCGATGTCCGCTCCAAGCGGTAAACGGATTAGCAAAAGAAGTGCTTTTCTTCATGATGTCTATGGTTCCTAATTGGTATTCAGAGTGGATAATTTGATAAACTGACAAATGATAGCGCTTAGCATAGCAAAAATTATTTAGCGATATGCTAACCGCGTGTTTAGGTTGTGTATAATGCGCCAATCATGCTGAAATAAAAAGATAGCTCATAACCGCATTTTTTGCTATGGTAAATCCTTAATATTCGACTTTATTTTTGCTTTTCTTCCTTTATCATCCAACGATTACTGCTCCCACTATGACTACTAGCGCCATGCCCCAGATTAATCCTGAATACGTCCATTGGTTTCGTAACTCCGCGCCCTATATTAACACCCATCGCAATAAGACATTTGTGATTATGTTTGGTGGCGAGGCGGTCAAGCATCCCAATTTTAGCACCCTTATCCACGACTTTGCTTTATTGCACAGCTTAGGTATCAAACTGGTACTGGTGCATGGGGCGCGCCCGCAAATTGAGAAAAACCTCAAAGAAGTGGGCATCGCCTCGCCCTTGCATCAAGACGTACGCGTCACCCCGCGCGCAGCGATGCCCTCTATTTTGCAAGCGGTTGGCGCAATTCGCCTGCAAATAGAAGCGCAATTATCGATGGGACTTGCCAACTCACCGATGTACGGCTCACGTATCGATGCGGTTTCGGGTAACTTTGTCACCGCGCGCCCTTATGGTATTCGTGATGGCGTGGATTATCAGATGACAGGAGAGGTGCGCTCCATCGATGTCGATGCCATTAAAAACAACTTGCTGCATCACCATATCGTGATACTAGGCTCGATGGGCTACTCCGCCACAGGGGAAGTCTTCAACTTATTGGCAGAAGATGTGGCGCTGAGTGCGGCGGTTGCTCTGGAAGCGGACAAGCTCATTTTCTTAGGTAGCGCGGCGGATGTTGATGATAATGGGCGTCTGCTACATGAGATGATTCCCAATGAGGTTGAGCGTTTTTTACGTGAGCGTGACCTCAATAGTGAAATCAATTACTTCTTGCACTGTGCCAGTAATGCCTGCCGTCAGGGCGTACATCGCACCCATATCATCTCTTATGCCAAAGATGGCGCATTATTAGAAGAATTATTCACGCGGGACGGCTCTGGTATTTTAATCAGTCATGACCCTTATGAAGAGATTCGCCATGCCAATATTGATGATGTCGTAGGGCTGACGGAGCTGTTAGCGCCATTAGAGGATCAAGGTATTTTGGTCGCCCGCTCGCGTGAGCGCTTAGAGCAAGAGATTGATCATTATAGTGTGATTGAGCGCGATGGGATGATTTTGGGCTGCGCCGCTTTGTATCCTTTAGATGACAGCTCAGCAGAAGTCGCTTGTGTAGCGGTACATCCAGACTACCGTAGCGGCAGCCGTGGGGCTGATTTACTGGCATTTTTAGAGCAGCAAGCACGCAGTCATGGACTACATCAGCTTTTTGTATTGACCACGCGCACCGCGCATTGGTTCGTAGAACAAGGCTTCGCTGAAGTGGATGCCAGCACCTTACCCGAAGCACGCCAACAGCAATACTATAACGGGCGCAACTCAAAAGTATTCCAAAAAAAGCTCTAGGCATTGATAAAAGCGCCCTGTTTTATATTAAATAAAACCAAATAGCGCATACAACACCTGCCACCAAAAAGCCCTCATACCATTGGCATGAGGGCTTTTTTTATGTCCATCTCTAAATCTGACGAACTATTTCACTGATAATAATTCAACGGTAAATATCAGCGTACTATTAGGCGGAATACCTTGCGTGCCGACTTCGCCATAAGCCATATCTGAGGGAATATAAAACTCATATTTTGCGCCCTCTTTCATCAGCTGCACGCCCTCTGTCCAGCCAGAAATAACTTGATTGAGTGGGAACTCAACAGGCTCACCGCGCTCATATGAGCTATCAAAAACCGTACCATCAATCAGTTTGCCTTCATAATCGACTTCGACCACGTCAGTGGCTTTTGGTGATTTACCCGTGCCCGCTTTGACTATTTTATACTGTAAGCCTGAGGCGGTCACTTTCACGCCCTCTTTTTTGGCATTTGCTGCTAAGAAAGCGTCACCCTTAGTGGTATTTTCTGCCGCCTGACCTTCCATATCTTTTAGGAATTTATCTTCTTGCTCTTTTTGATAGTCCATCAATACTTGCTGCATTTGCTCTTCAGTCAGTGCCGAATCAGCGCCTTTATAGCCGTCACGAAAACCTTTTTCAAAGGTATCTAAGTTCAAATCTTCGACCGCTGCTTTATTGCCTTCAGCCATCATGTATCCTAAGCTATAGCCCACTTTTTCAGCAGCTGAACTTTGCTCAGTGACAGAAACACTTGCCGCGGTGCTCTCTTTGTTACCATTATTAGTGCTACAGCCGGTCACTAACAACATCGCACTTGCCAGCGCACTAATGGTTAAGGTGGTCATTTTTTTCATAAAATACTCTCGGTGATAAAACAGTGATAAAAATATTAACATACAGGATAAACCTTATCTGCCTGCCATCATAACAAATCTTGGTTTTATGAACCACGTTCTCATTAAAATTATTGGCTCAATGTACAGGGTTTGTTAAAAGATACCGCCAAAATAACAACTCCTCACACAACTATAGGGCAAAGTTTAGGATTGTATCTTTAATTAGCCCATTATATCAGCTAAGCTGACTGAGTTAGGTGAGTCCGTAAGCCACCGTAAGGATTTACTACCGAACCTTAACGCGCTTGGCTTATGCAAACCTATATAAATCTAATTAAAAATCAGTATTATTCTTGCTATCAGCGCTATAAAGATTGCTACGATAAGGAGCCTAACTGCTCCTGAGGTTGATAGCGGTCAAGCTGGTATGTCACACTTACAGGAGGACAGGATGGACTCAATGTTTACCTCATTCAACAGTTATCTTGGCGGCCCTATTGGCTCCATTATTGGCGCTATTCTCATTTTTATTATTGGTTTTTTTGTCGCACTGGCTATTGCAGGTATGGTACGCGGTGTCTTGGCAAAAGTGAATATCAATCAGCGCATGAACTCATCAACGGGCAAAAAGTACGATTTAGAAGGCATTATTGCCAAAATTATTTTTTGGTTTGTCTTTATTATTGCCATCTCAATGGGACTTGACCAGCTCAATTTAAACTCCATATCCGTTCCTTTTGCAAACATGGTAGGACAAGTTTTGGCATTTATTCCTAATCTTATCGGTGCGATTGCCGTCGGCATTTTGGGTTGGGTCATTGCGACGGTGGTACGTACTACCCTCAATACCGCATTGGCAAAAACGACCATGGACGAGCGTCTGAGTGCCCAAGCGGGCGTGAAGCCCATGAGTAGCACTATTGCGGATATGATTTATTGGTTCATCTTATTGATTGTGCTAACCATGGTGTTAGGTCAATTAGAATTAGATGGTCTATTTGCCCCTTTGACCAATATGGTCAATAAAATATTCAGCTTTATTCCTAATATTTTCCTCGCGGGCGTGGTTTTTGTGGTGGGTTATATCATCGCCAAAGTCGTACGCGGTATCGTCACCAATTTAGTATCTACCTTTGATATCCAAGAGCTTGCCACCCAAGCGGGACTGAGTAAGCAAAACAGCTTGCCTAATATCGCAGGCTCTTTAACATTTTTAGTGGTGATTATCCCAACGACTATCGCTGCATTAGACGCGCTTAAAGTAGAAGTGATTGCGCGTCCTGCGACCAATATGCTCAATAAAATCATGGACGCGCTACCCAGTATCTTTATGGCGCTTGCCATTTTGGTCATCACTTATTATGTGACGCGCATGGTGGCAAACATTGTCAAAGGCTTACTTGAGAACACCCAAATCAATCAGTTGCCCGCCAAAGTTGGTTTGCAAGATACCATGGGCAATCAGAAAATCTCTGATTTAGTCGCTTATGCTATTGTGTTTTTTGCGATGTTATTTGCCTCGATTGCCGCCGCAAACTTGCTAGGCTTTGAGCCTATCTCCGCCCTTATCACCATGTTTATTGCCTTTGGTGCCAATATTATTTTGGGCGCTATCGTTTTATTCATCGGTTTTTGGCTTGCCAATATCATTGCCAGTGTCGTTGAGCGCTCTGAAAAAGGCTCACAGTTTTTAGCAAATATTGTCCGCGTCTTAATCATGGGCTTAGTATTAGCGATGGGTCTCAAAGCCATGGGCATTGCAGATTCTATCGTAAACTTAGCGTTTGGTCTCACTTTAGGGTCAGTGGCGGTCGCTTTTGCCCTCTCATTTGGTTTGGGCGGTCAAGAAGCAGCGGCACGTTTTTTGCGTAAACTACAGGACAAAATGGATGCAGAAAGCAGATCTATAAAAGCAAAGCCCACTCAGCCCACCCGTAGCACCACTGACAAAGTCGCGGCGGCAGTGCGTGAGAACACGCCTAGTGCGGCGAGCATGACAACCGTCAACACGGTTATTGAGACTCCTCGCATAGCGGATACCGATAGCTTGGATGTAACGCCTACTGATACCACAACCGACCTTGATAATGACTCTTTTAAATAAGTCAGCGGGTTGATAGTCGTCATAAAAGACAAAAAAGGCAGCTTAGGCTGTCTTTTTTTATGAGCCAAATAGTTATCACTCACAGCTTTGGTTTGGTATTCAGATCGCTTTCACCCCGATGAGTTGTTATTATAAGAGTCGCCATTGCTTACTTTTATCAGGATACCTGCTCGCAAAACCACTAGCAAAACAACGACAGATATGAGTATAAGGATTAAAAATTATGAAGCGTTTTAATGATAAAACCGTCATTATCACCGGTGCAGATTCAGATATTGGTCATAGTACGGCGATTAGATTCGCTAAAGAAGGGGCTAATTGTGTACTCGTCGGTATCAATACCGATATCTTAGAGTATATCTACAAGGCGCTGCCACTTGACAATACGTGGATTAATACCGGTAACCATTTAACAGTGACCAGTGATGTTAATGATGCGACCCAAATAGCCAAATTAATCAATCATGTACTGGAGAAGTATGCGCATATCGATGTACTGGTCAATATCGATACGCAAGTGGGCATACACCAGTCAGTGGTGCCTGAGCTGATAAAAACAAAAGGCAATATCGTCAATGTTTCAACATTGACAGCGATGCCAAGTGGCTGGAATATCGACACCTATCAAGCACAACAACAGCAGCTAACGGCGATGACCAAAACATTAGCGCAAGCCGCTGCCGCAAACGGTGTGCGTATCAACGCTGTAGCAGCAGGTTTAGTGACCACAGATAGCAGCCCCAATCCCTTTTTGCCGCACTGCCCGCTTGGTAGAACGGCGAGCCCTTTTGATGTTGCCGCCGCTATCACCTTTTTAGCCAGTAATGATGCGGTGATGATTACTGGGGTCAACTTACCTATTGATGGTGGCGTGAGTGTCTCAAATCGATAGTTTGCCACTATTCACATCCTGCAGCGGCTGCGATAAGCGCTCAGGATGGCGCGGTATCACCCCTTGATATTGGGCATATATCTTTGGTAAATCCGCATTGATATCACCAGTGGGATATAACACCGCTAAAAAACGAATCTCTTTGGTTTTATAATCCATCGCCACTGGTAAAATAGGCACTCCTGCCCCTAATGCTAAGTAATAAAACCCCGTTTTCCACGTCTCAGTATAGTTACGCGTACCCTCAGGCGACAACCCTAAGAATAAGGGTTGACCGGTTTTGAATTTATCAATACTAGATTGCAGTACAGAGCCTTTATTGCCGCGGTCAATAGGAATTACTCCCATCCAGCTTAATAACTGCGCGAGCACCGGCACTTTAAATAAAGTATGTTTACCCATAATACTAATTTGCAAATCTAAGGCAAATAAGCTCGGTATCGCATAAACGCCATCCACATTTGAGGTGTGCGGCAACGCCAATACCACGGCTTGCGGGATATTTGGAATCTCGCCCACCGTACGCCAGCCAGCTAGTTTCAAGAAGGTTGCGGCGATAATAGGCGCGACTTGGTTACCGCGTTTAGGCACTAAGTGACCGATATCTTTTCTACTTAACTTCGGCAGCGGCGGCAATACTGAGAGTGATTTAGCGCGTTTAATCTTAGAGCGTACAGAGAATTTAGATGTCATAACGGCACCATTAATGAGGAATTATAATCCCATCATAGCATTATCCTCACCGCTTTAAGCTTACTATTTCAATGCTTTATTCACGGATAACGGTGAGTAGTCCTCTCAATAAATCAGCTCAATATTAAAGTACAATATCTGCCAAATTACCTTTACTCTCAAGCCATGACTTGCGATCAGCCGAGCGTTTTTTGGCAAGCAGCATATCCATCACACTATTGGTCAGCGCCATATCATCCATATCGAGCTGCACCAAGCGCCTCGTATCACGGTTCATGGTCGTCTCCCGCAGCTGCTGCGCACTCATCTCACCCAAGCCTTTAAAACGCGTGATTTGCGCCTTTTTATTACCGCTAATGCCTGCAAGTATATGCTCAAGCTCAGGCTCATCCAAGGCGTAATGCACCTCACGACCCACATCGACGCGGTACAAAGGCGGCATCGCCACAAATAAATGACCAGCATCCACTACCGCGGGGAAATGCTTGACGAACAACGCACAAATCAGGGTGGCAATATGGAGCCCATCAGAATCGGCATCGGCTAAGATACAGACTTTATCGTAACGCAGCTCGGACAAATCATCAGATGCCGGATCGACCCCGATAGCGATGGCAATATCATGAATCTCTTGGCTTGATAATACCGTATCGGAGGATACCTCCCAAGTATTCAAAATCTTACCACGCAGCGGCAATATCGCCTGATAATGACGGTCGCGCGCTTGCTTAGCACTACCGCCAGCCGAATCGCCTTCTACTAAAAACAGCTCAGCACCATCACGCAAATCCCCCCGACAATCGGCAAGCTTACCCGGTAATGCAGGACCTTGAGTAATTTTTTTGCGCGCCACTTTTTTGGCTGATTTGAGGCGACTGCCTGCTTTATTAATCGCTAATTCTGCAATTTGAGTACCCAAATCAGCATGCTGATTGAGCCATAAGCTAAAGGCATCTTTTGCCAACGTTTGCACCGCACCCGCCGCTTCACGACTCGATAAGCGCTCTTTGGTTTGCCCAGAGAACTGCGGCTCAGAGAACTTCAGCGACAAGATATAATTTATCCCATCCCAAACATCCTCACCCGTGAGCTTGACACTACGCGGCAATAGATTATGAATATCACAAAACTCACGTAACGCCTCTAAAATGCCGGTACGCAGCCCATTCACATGCGTACCGCCTTGTGCCGTCGGAATCAGGTTGACATAACTTTCTTGAATAGGTACCCCGCCATCAGGCAACCAAGACAACGCAAAAGTAATACCCGCACGCTCACCCTCTTTCGCTTCATACTGATAATAAAAAGGCACAGGTGGCAAAGTCTCAAGACCGTCTAACTGCTCCGTTAAATACTCAACCACCCCATCCGTAAACTGCCAAACCACTTTTTCATTATTAATACTATCCACAAACTCAATAATCAATCCTGCCGCTAACACCGCCTTAGCCTTTAAATTGTGTTTAAGCTGCTTAACATTGAATTTTGGCGTATCAAAGAAGGTACTATCCGCCCAAAAATGTACCTTAGTACCGCGTTTGCGCTTATTTGAACTGACCGACTCAATAAGCGGTGTTACTGGTGTGCCATTTTCAAACGCCATCTCAAACTGCGTACCGTCACGCCAAACCGTCACCTCAACGCGTGTTGATAACGCATTGACCACCGAAATACCGACGCCATGCAGTCCGCCCGACACCTCATAATTACTGGTTGAAAACTTACCCCCAGCATGCAGACGCGTCAAAATAATCTCGATACCCGACTGATTAAATTCAGGATGAATATCAGTTGGCATACCACGCCCATCATCCTCTACTGATAGCGACCCATCTTCATGCAGTCGCACTTTAATGGTTTTGGCAAAACCCGCTAACGCCTCATCAACCGCATTATCAATGACCTCTTGCGCCAAATGGTTCGGGCGCGTGGTATCGGTATACATACCGGGGCGACGACGTACAGGCTCCAGCCCTTCTAAAACTTCTAATGATTGCGCATTATATTGACTCACAAACGCTTTCCTTAATATCTACATACTATAAACTCTATGCCCCTATTATAACCAAAAACAGCGCGCTAAAGGCTGATAGTTAGACCCTTACGTCATATGATGTCGTTTCGTTTTTTACTTAAATTTGAGCGTATAAAGCTCACTTTTCAACGTTTTTATCATGCGAGCTGCTGTGCTAATTCAATCACTTTTGGCAAATGCTCAGTGAAATCACTAAAGCGGTGATCGCCACCTTTTTGCATCATGACCGTCGCACCTTGCTGACTATAAAATTGAGCCGAAAGACTGGCATTGAGTAATTCATCCTCCTGTTTTATTAACGCCACGACTTTATTCGGATAAATTACTGACAACAGCTGATGCTCAGCAAACCAGTGCAAATCCGCGCGCGTCAGCGCCCAACCTCCCGCAGTCGTATGCAGCACTTGTTGCATTGCCCACTCATCAGCAGCCGTATCAACTAAATGAGACTGGTTAGAAAAACGCTGCAAAGTCACATGCGGCTGCGTGCTAGGGTTCAATAATAGCGCGCCGCAGCCCGTAGCATTACTCACCAACGTTGAAAAGTAACCACCCAATGAGCTACCAATTAATACGGTTTTGGCATCCTGACTCAACTCCGTAACCAAGCTCGTTAAATAGCCAAAAACCTGCGCAGGAGACTGGTTTAAATCTGGACGATGCACTGTAATATCTGGAAAATTATCTTGGCAATAACTTGCTAATAATAGACCTTTATTAGAATTGGCATCGCTATCTAAGCCATGAATATAAACAATGTTCATGTATTGTCTCACTTATAAAATTTGTTATTATCTAAAAATAATTGTTATAAAAATAGTGAGCATAACATGCCGTTGCTATTATTAATAATACCTAAAAATGGTATGACTATTCAAAAATGGCACAACC
>DAIPIF010000020.1:11391-16253 GCA_036770925.1 Psychrobacter sp. | reverse complement strand
TGCCCCTCTGAAAATAAAAATCTGAAAATCGAAAAACACGCTGCCCCTCAAAATCAAAAAACACGCTGCCCCTCTGAAATTTTTTACACCAAAATCGAAAAACACGCTGCCCTTTTACTTTTCATCAGGCAATAAAAAAACCTATCATCGGATAGGTTTCTCGTTGTCAGCTCTTAAATTTAATCTTCTAGCGATAGGTCATCAAAACCTTGCGCGCCGTCAGGTACGCGAACAGATATACCCTCAAACCCTCGCCCGCGAATACCGTACTTATTTTTAAAGGTTTCCAGACCCTTAGATGATAATCGTCTGCCTAAAGACCTACTGTTTGCGATAGTCTTAAGCTCGCCGTTAGCTTCTGCGAATGTGCGCCACGAAGTAAATAACGCCTCGCTAGACGCGTGTTGGTCAGCACCAAGCACACAACACATATCAAGCCACTCTGCCAGCACATCCATGTCATCACGGTATACCGCTTTTGCGTCTAAAACCTTTTGCGGAACTTTAAGCCCCATAAGCTTATATTGTAGCGCACCTGTCACCAACCAGTTGAGAATACCGCTCTGTTCTTTAGCGAGCTTAGCGTTACGGTCAAGGTCACGGACAACGTCAGGGTCGGTTTCAAAGTTGCGGTCAAAAGGTATAGGCATTATGCGACGCCAAATAGCCGCGTCCACACCTTTAATGATTGGCTTATGGTTGGTAGGCATGAACACCGTCCACGTTGGCACAACTTCAATCGTAGTCTTAGCATAAGCGCCGCGCGCCGCCATAGCCTCACCGCCAGACATACCCTTGATAAGACCTTCCTTAAGCACACCGCCGTCATCAGGCTCGCTCACATATACAAACCGTGAGCCGCGTAAGCGTAAAATATCTTCTCTAGGCCCGCCAGCGTTACCGCCAGCACCACCCAATAGGGTACTACTATCGGCCGTTTTAGCGTGAGCGCCAAACACGTTGGATATAGCACCAAAGATAGTAGACTTACCGTTTGCACCACCGCCGTACGGTATGACAAAAAGCTGCTCAGTAGGGCTGCCAAGCATTGTGTACCCCATCAACCTTTGGAAGAACGTGATCATTTCTTCATCACCGAAAAACACGTCAGACAATGTCTGCTCAAATATAGGACATTTGGCCTCTGCGACATAATCAACTTCTGACGCAATGGTTATGCGATCTAGCGGGTTGGCGGGGCGCAGCTTACCAGTTGATAGGTCAACCGCGCCATTACCTACGCCGAAAAGGTTTTTGTCAGCGTCTAACGCGCGAACTGATACCAACACACTTTCGTCAGTTTTTGCGATAGACACCATGTTGCGATACGTTTGTGCGCGGCTAGAGTTCTGAATAAATGCCAAAACCTCTTCACCGCCAAAAGTACCTATAAGAGCGCTATCTGTTGCAATGGCCGCTACAGACACCCGCGCCCGCGCTTCAATGTAGGCAGGGTCAACTGCAGACCAATAGTATGTAGACCACTCATACCATGAGTTGTGTTCAGGCACAAACATTATAGTGTCACGGCACGCGTCTATCATTCTTTGCGCGTTACCCTCTTCGCTGAATAGTACGGCGCGCGAAATAGCGTCATTGGTTATCTCTTTACGGATACCCAAGGCACTGTCTATATCCTTAAGCGTTAAAGGTTGCGACAAGGCTTTTGCGCGAGCAAGCGTAGCGTCTTTAACCGCTTTAATGATTACGATATCGCCTAGGTCAAGCTTAGAACCCAAGCGCGGCAACACTTCATCTACCAGCTCAAACATATCAACGGCATTTCTGATATCCGATAGGTAATCTTCAAGCATTGCGGATCTAACATGGCGGTCATGGAATAGCTTAGCTTCATTGCCTAACTTAATAAGCGTTTTAATGCTAACGCCGCCGCCAGAGCCTATGGAAAAACGATCCCATTTATCTTGGATAAGCTCATAACCGCCGTAGTTGGTAGCCTTGGCAGACCAATCATCAAAAAGGGTAAGGGCGTCGGCATTATCACCAAATTCACTTTTGAGCGCCATACCAATTTTAATCCAAAGGTCATGATCGTCACTCGATAAATATTCAAGATAACCGCGCGCTTCGTCGACAGACATACCGACTTTGACGTCTAGCAGAAAATTATCTTCATCAGGCAGACTTACAAGAGCGTTCGATGTTTTGGATTTGCGAGAAGGCGTCGGCTTCATATACATGCCGTCATCTTCCGCCAATTGGTCAGCAACCTCTAGGAATTTCACCACCAAGTCTTCCGTTATTATCGGTAAGTCGGCGGCGGGTACTGATTCAATACCGCCCAACATATCAACCCACTCGTAAGGCTTTAGCGTATCAGGGTGTTCATGCAATGCGACAAACTGTTGGCCTTTACCTAAAACCTCTACCCGTTGCGGCGTACCCTCGGTGACCCATTCGTTTTTGTCGTTAAGCGTCCACTCGCAATCGCTGAACCACTGACTAGCAGCCTTAGACCAGCCAGCGTTGGCGGCGCGATAGATAAGCATAGTTTTAGGCGCGCTACCTACCCGTTGAATTGTGTAGCCTGCCATTTCTTCGTATAAAGTAGATATGCGTTCAGCCAAACCCGCGTCGGTTACGTCAATATCAACCGCGCAAATAGGATTAGCACCAAGGCCACACTTGATACCCAAGCCTGCGCGTATGTCGCTAGGTAGAAATTCTCTATCCTGCCAGCCTTTAATGCGCGGCGCTTTAATGCCTTTATTGATGGGGACTATTGGATAACCGTTACTATAAACAGTTATCGCTTGATTTTTATAGTTAGACATGCTTAAATATCCTTGCAGTTGGTTGTTTTTGTCATGTTCGAGTCCTTGCAACGCACCCCACCCTCATACGGTGGGGTTTTTTGCGTCTGCATTATTTGTAAGAGAACTTATTGCGCACGCCTAAAATAGCGGGGCATAAGTCTCCCAAAGTGACCCCTTCTACTGCGTCCACGATTAGCACCGCTTGGCTTAAAGAGCACGCACCAAACCCGTAGGCTATTTGGCGCAAGTTACCAATAGACGTTTGGCACTCTGCCGCCAACGCCGCGCGACCTTCATCGTCAGCCCCGTTGATAGCGTCAATCAGTTGATGAACACGCGGGCGGTAAGTCTTAGTGGTATTCTGTCGTAATAATTTCATGGGTATTTCCTATAGTTAATTGATTAGGTGTTATAAAGGTACTGCTTCGTAGGGGTCTAGTGTATTACTAAATAAAATTAAATACAAGCGTTTAAAATATATTTAGTAAAATAGTAAATAGTTCTTGACTCAAAATATTTATAGCCATATATTAGTGTCTCACCCCCACAATGAGGTTACGCAGTGATGAAGGCGATGAAAAAATCAGCGATAATTAAACTAGCGCGTAAAGAAGCCAAAGCGCACGGCATGAATTTTGTAGACAAGAGATTCACTATTAACGGCAGACCAGTCTATGAATTAGTATGCAGAGAAACAGGCGACGTTAAAAGCGGCAACCTAACCCTAACCAGAATATGCACCTTTATAGAAGGCGACAGATTATCTAGCGCTTTCGCAAGAATGGCAAACTCACAACAATACTCTTAAGGATACGAAAATGGAAGTTAATAATTCAACCGCGTTATTCAATCAGGCCTTTTGCTCAGTAAAGGCCGCAAGCACAAAACTAAGCCTAGTAAGGGTAAACGAGGGCGAAGAGCCAAACCCAAGCATGTTGTTACATATAGTAAGCGCCGCAAATGGCGACGTGGTCAGCGAAAAATTCACCCTTGAGGAAGCGCCAGCACTAGAGATTATCGGTTATTTCAAGCGCGTAGCGTACAAGTTTAACAATAACATTAACCGCCCTAAAAAATAATTTAGTAATTTAGTAAAATAGTAGTTGACAACCATTTAGTAAACCACTATATTAGGCACATACCAACCAGTAAACATAAGGATTTAAAGATGAACGCAATCATGAGATTTATCGCAGTAATAGGTTTCTCAATCCTAGTAATACTAACCCTAGCGTACATGATGGGTTCAGCGCTAGACAAGTCAATACAAGAGCAAGACCGCACGGTTCAATACCACAAACTTTACATAAACGGGACTTACAAATAATGAAAAACAACAACCACAGCACCAGCGCAATACTAGAACGCATAGGCCAGTTACTAGGTGACAGAAGCGTTCGAACAGGCTACGTATTCCGCACCGCAGAGCGATTCCGCCAAGGCCCAGTACCACGCAACGCGGCGCGCTATGACCGCAATGAGCGCAACCTGATGACAGTCTGCAAGACCATGATAGCCGACGCAAAGATGTATGATGACGTTAAATACGCCGCAATGGGTTACCCAGCAAGCCAAATGAGCGGCGCGCTTACTCAGGACGAAGTCGACGCTTACGAGCAGTTGCAAGGGTTGCCCGCCGTGAAAGTAGTCCATACCGAACTAGATTATGCCGCTGACGAAGTTGACGACATGAGTGATATGCCTATAAGCGTAGTACGCAGCATGATAGCCACAAGCATTTTGATAGACGAATACGAGCGGATTGAGGCGCGCATGGGTTTGGGTGACGCCCCGACAGTAGAAGTAACCGCTGACAAACAAACAGGCCGTATGTCGTTCCAAGTTAACGGCGAAGAGTACGGAACTTTCATCGAAGCAATTAACGCTGCAACCAGCAAATAAGGATAACGACCATGAGCATTGAAAAAACAATTATGTCTGTAGCTGACGCGCTTATCAAAGTAAGCGTCGCAGTACACCGCTATTGTGACCTAGTCGAAAGCAAAGAAGTTAACATTGTTGCCGACACCGCCGCAATTAAGCAGTTAAGCGCTAAGCAAAAACCAGTAGTTGAAGCTGAACCAG
>DAIPIF010000020.1:0-11291 GCA_036770925.1 Psychrobacter sp. | reverse complement strand
CTGAACCAGTAGTCGAAGCTGAACCAGTAGTCGAAGCTGAACCAGTAGTCGAAGCAGTGGCAGACTTCGCAACGGCCAAAGCCGCGGTACTACTAGCGGTGCATACTTTAGGCCGTGACGTGCCCGCCAGCATTTTACTCGACGAGTTCGGCGTTAAGAATCTCAAAGAGTTAACCGAAGACGCCTACGCGCCATTAATCGCAAGACTTAAAGAAAAAATGGGAGAATAACATGGCTCACGCAAAACTATCACCGTCGAGCGCAAGCCGTTGGATGACGTGCCAAGCCAGTGTTGTAATGCAGGAAGGCAAAGCAGACCCGCAAAGCGTTTATAGCGCAGAGGGTACTGCCGCCCACTTCTTAGCAGAGCGGTGCTTACTTACCGACAAAGACGCAGACCACTACCTAGATGATAAGATTAGTGTCCGCCGTTGGGGTGACTGCCACCTTAATAGCGAAATGGACAAGGGTACTTACGACGATATCGAGTTCAGTTTCAAGGTAGACGACGACATGGTCGAATATGTCAACGAGTACCTATCCCTTGTGAGAAGTGTGCGTGACAGCGTTGAAGGTGAATTGCTAGTTGAGCAACGCCTACCACTCGAAGATATCACGGGCGAGAAAAACGCCAAAGGTACGAGCGACGTTGTAATATTAGCCGACAAAGAGATTATCGTCATAGACTTGAAGTACGGACAAGGCGATAAGACTGACGCGGTAGAGAACCCACAACTTATGATTTACGGGCTATCTGCTTTACTAGAGTTTGATATCGTAGGTGACTTCGAAGCAGTAAGGCTGATAATCAGCCAGCCGCGCAGACAACACGTAAGCGAGTGGGTTATCAGCGCCGAAGACCTTAGAGCATTCGGTGACCGCACAAGAGCGATAGCTGCCAACGTGCTGACCTTAACGCCTGAAAGTGACCTGACAGGGTTGTTCGAACCGTCAGCGCTAGCGTGCAAGTATTGTAGGGCAAGATTCAATTGCAAAGCGTTTGCTGACAAAGCCACGACGGATATAGCTGCACACTTCGATGACTTGGACGCCGCTATCAATAAGGAATCAGCGACGTTTGACGACGATAGATTGGTAGAATTGTATAAAAACATTAATCTTTACAAACTTTTTACCAAAACACTAGACGAGGCTATGTATAATAGGTTACAATCAGGGCATGAAGTGGAAGGCTTCAAGTTGGTCAAGTCCAAAGGCGGTCGGCGTAAGTGGTTAGATGACGACGAAGCCGAAGGTAAATTGAAACGCATGAGGCTCAAAGCAGAAGAGCGGTACAAGAAAGTTTTAATCTCGCCAACCGAAGCCGAAAGATTGGTTAAGGCAGGTAGAATAGGCGACAAGCAATGGGAGGATTTACAAGATTTCATAACCAAGTCAGAAGGAAAACCAACGATAGCACCCTCTGATGACAAGAGAAATGCTATAATACCAACTGTAGAAATGTTCGACATTTTAGACTAAACGCTGAATAATCAGCATGACAAACAAACAACTAACTAATTAATTAATGAGGTATTACCATGTCACAATTCGCCCTTAAAAACGTCCGTTTATCTTTCCCTGATATCTTTACCGCGTCTGAAAAATTCGGTAACTACGGTGCGCAGTTAATCATATCTAACAAGGCTGACGTAGCCAAAATCGAAGCCGAAATGCTTAGAGTAGCAACCGAAAAATGGGGCGCTAAAGGTGAAGCTTACCTAAAAAGCGCAAAGGCGGCTAATAAAGTCTGTCTTAAAGACGGCGACACCAAAGCGGAATTTGATGGCTATGCGGGCAATATGATTCTATCAGCAAATAACAGTCAGCGCCCGCCAGTAGTTAACCGCGACCGCTCACCGATTACCGAAGCCGACGGTATTGTTTACTCAGGTTGCTACGTCAACGCCATTGTAAAAATTTGGGCGCAAGACAATAGTTTTGGTAAACGTATCAACGCAAGTTTAGACGGTATTCAGTTCTTCAAAGATGGTGAGAACTTCGGCGGCGGCGGCGTGGCTAGCCCTGATATGTTTGATGACCTATCTGACGGTGCTGATGACGGCTTTGACGATGAAGATTCTTTAGTATAAAAACTAACCGTAAGCTCAAAAGAAACGTCTCTATATGAGGCGTTTTTTATTGATCAAATAAAGCTTGCACACCATAGTTATATTTAGTAAACTACTAAAAGAAGTTAACGCAACACACAAGGATATAACGCCATGAGCATTAAACTGTCAACCACCAAGCAAGCCACCAAGCGCGCAACCTATGAGCTACTGACGCGCCTGCGAGAAGGCGAAGAACTAACCACCGAAGAGATAGACAGTATGTTGTTAAGATTCGCGCCCGCACAAGGAAACAAGGTTAAGCCTGATAATAAAATGGCGTGGCTAGCCAAAGCGGTAGCAGTTCAGGATGTCCGCGAATACCTTAAATTCATAGCAGTTGTGGACGGTCAAGGTTACGCTACCAACGGTCACGTTATCCACAAAGCAGAAGTGAACCTGCCTGATGGTTGGTATTGCCCTAAGACGCATAAACCCGTTGAAATGGACGCCAAACCGCCGCGCTGCGACCAACTGATTGACGCTGCAAAACACCGCGCTATTTTCCACGAAGGTATTACGACGGCGGACATGAGCGCGGTTATATCAGACAAAAAGGCATTGGTATTAGAGTATGGCACGCCACACCCTGACAATAGTGCCATACTCCTCGCAGTAGTACACTTAAACGCAAGATATTTAAAAGCTGCAACCAACGGTGACGTGAGCGAAAAATTTAACGTAACCGATAATGGTAGTGGCGCTATGTTGGCTAGCGGAAGCAATGCGCTAGGTACGTGGTTAATCGCAGCAATGAGGGTTTAAAGTAATGACAACACAAACGGTATACCTAGACTTAGAGACATTCAGCAAGATAGACATTAAAAAAGCGGGCACTTACAAATACGCCGCCAACAGTGAAATTTTATTGTTCGCTTACGCGATAAATGACGCGCCCGCCTGCGTTATCGACGTAACGTTCGAGCCTGACGCCGTTGAGCGGATAGAGAATATTATCAATAGCGCCGATATCCTTATAGCGCATAACTCAATGTTTGACCGTAACGTACTGAACTGTAACGGCTTTAAAACTAAACTGCCGACATGGCGCGACACTATGATTAAGGCTTACACGCACTCTTTGTCGGGCGGCCTTGATCAGCTTTGCGGTATTATGGGTATTGGTGAAGACCTAGCGAAGTCCAAAGAGGGTAAGAAGCTCATTCAGTTATTCTGCAAACCTTTGGGTAAGAACCGCATACTTACCCGCGCTGACAGAAACTCACACCCTGCAGAGTGGGCAAAGTTTATCGAATACGCGCGCCTTGACGTTGAGGCTATGCGCGCTATTGATATGAAAATGCCTAGCTGGAACAGTAGGATTGAATTTAGACACTGGCAGCTAGACCAACGAATAAATGACCGTGGTTTTTGCGTAGATACCGATTTGGTTGCCGCAGCGCTAAAAGCTATCGCAACCGAAAAGATACATCTGGCCGCAGAGACAAAAGAAATGACAAGCGGCGAAGTTGGGTCAGCCACACAAGCAGCGGCGCTCACCAAGTACATACTTGACGAATACGATATCGAATTACCAAACATGCAAAAAGCGACTATTGAAGCGGCCGTGAGCGACCCTAATACGCCGCTAGCGGTGCGCGAGTTATTAGTGAACCGCTTACAGGCAAGTACATCAAGCACGTCGAAATACTCAGCGTTAGAGCGGTCTGTCAACGATGATGGCCGTCTACGCGGGACACTACAGTTTGCGGGCGCACAACGTACGGGTAGATGGGCTGGGCGCGTATTCCAACCGCAAAACCTACCGCGCCCATGCTACAGTAACGATTTCATAGATCAAGGTATTGAGGCGTTGAAGCTCAACTGTGCCGAACTGCTATACGATGATATTATGGCGCTTACGAGTTCAGCTATCCGCGGGTGTATCGTTGCGCCTGATAACCATAAGCTATGTGTGTCGGATTTGTCCAACATTGAGGGGCGCGTACAAGCGTGGTTAGCTGGTGAGAGTTGGAAGATTAAGGCTTTTGAAGATTTCGACAAAGGTGAAGGGCCTGATCTGTATAAGCTAGCTTACGCCAAGTCTTTCGCAGTACCACACGAATCAGTGACCAAAGACCAAAGACAGATTGGTAAAGTTCAGGAACTAGCGTTAGGCTATGGCGGTGGTGTCGGTGCGTTCGCTACGTTCGCCAAAGCTTACGGCATTGACCTTGACCAACTGGCGGAACAGGTATGGCATACACTGCCCCATCAAGAAGTCGAAAACGCTAAGCGGTGGTTGGGTATGTGCAAGGCTAGAGGCGGATACGAAGCGGAAATGAGCGACAGAGCTTTTGTGCTATGTGATACTTTAAAACGTATGTGGCGTAAAGCTCACCCAAACATAAACGGCCTTTGGTACGAACTTGAACACGCTTGCAAGAGTGCGATAGAGAATCCCCGCCAAAAATACCAAGTAGGTAGGCTCGTAGTGCGCCGCGACGGTGCGTGGTTGCGCATTAAACTGCCAAGCGGTAGATATTTGTGCTATCCGTCTGTGCGTATTAAAGACGACCAAATACAGTATAGAGGCAAATGTCAGTTTACAAGCCAATGGCGCTATCTGTCGACGTACGGCGGTAAGCTTTTCGAGAATATCTGCCAAGCCGTGAGCCGTGACATTTTAGCAGAGAACATGCACGAGATTGACGCGCAAGGTTATTCGATTGTGCTAACCATTCACGATGAAGTTATTTGCGAGACGCCTGACAATGATAGCCATACACACGGTAAGCTTAGCGCCCTACTGGCGACCAACCCGTCATGGTGTGCGGATATGCCTTTGGCCGCTGACGGTTTCGAAGCTTACCGATATAAAAAGGACTAGACAATGTATATAATAAAAATCGCCATAGCCTACGTTTTAATGCTCATGGTGCTTAAGATGATTGCGTTATCCGCGCTGGTACTGACGGCGCTGGTATTGTCGTTTCTAACGGCCGTACTAAGTATCCATCAAATGATTAAAGGGAGAAATAAAGGTGATAGTTGAAGACGATATTGAGAAGTACCTGATCAAGTGCGCCAAGCGTGAAGGGTTTTTATTACGTAAAGCGCAATGGGTCGGCCATAACCACTGCCCTGACCGCATAATAATGACGCCCCTTGCAACGGTATGGGTAGAACTTAAAGCGCCTAGTAAGACGCCCCGCGGCGGCCAATTGCGAGAACATGCGCGAATGCGTAAAGCGGGGCAAGAAGTGGACGTGATTGACAGCTTTGCGGGTGTTGACGCGCTAATTAACGAACTTAAGGAATATAACCGAGATGCGTATTAACATAAAAGAAACCCCGTTACTGACTCATGCGAAGTTGGTGTCTGCGGTAGGCCGTGAGGTGTTAGGCTTACGATATATTTTTGTAGCTATGGTCTTGGCGCTGGTGCTACCTCTGCCGACTACGCTACTGTTCTTTGCGATTAAGCTATTTATCGCGGTGGTATTCGTTAACCGCATTTACCGCCTAAAGGCAACTGTTGAGGCTTTGGTGGCGGACACCATGCACATTACTTTTGGCACAAAATAGACCAATGAAAGGGTTAGTATTCTATTATTTTAGTGGTATACTAACCCTACACTCTTGCGGTAATGGACAAAAATATGTGTAAACCTAGCGCGACTCTTTTCGCGGAATGTGGGTGGTGCGGTATCTACAACAACCTAGGCCGTACAGACCCGCCCCCTGATACAAGTTGGATTTGCGGTTGGTGCGATAACGTGTTTCTGCTGGTACAAGGTGCGGCGGTAACCCAAGACGAATTGCCCCGCGCAAAGTTATGCGTTATCACCGAAGACGATATCCAAACCATAAAATAAAAGGAAATAAAGCAATGAACGAAGCCTTTAAATTACCCTGCAGCAGATGTGGCAAAGACCACATGGCTAGCCATTTTTGCGTAGTTAGCGGCATACCTAGCTTGTGCAGTCCTTGCGCGAACGGTGGGCTAGACGTTGAGAAGGTTATATCTGTTTCAAACGACTGCTCGCAATCTGAAATTATGCCCGAAGCGGATTGCGACGCGATTGTGGCTGCGGTGCGCAAGGCATACGAACCAATGCGCCGCCCAAAGATTGAAATTGATAGCACTTTACTTACAGAACTTGACGGTGCGCTTAGAACTGTCGACGACCTACGTGACACACTAAACACGGCAAGCGGTGAGTCCGAAAAACGAGCGCTATCAGCTTGTATCGCGCGCATTTTGAGAAATATCGCAACCACGCTTGATGGTGTCGAATGAGTAATCGTAAAGATTTCGTACCTAGAGACTACCAAACGCCCGCGCTGAACCATATCCTTAACAATAGCCGCTCTGCACTTTGGGCGTCTATGGGTATGGGGAAGACGGTTGTTTGTCTTACGGCTATTGAAATCTTACAAATAATCGACCCTGCGCCCGTTTTGATATTAGCGCCAAAACGTGTGGCCGCGACGACATGGCCTGATGAAGCGCTTAAATGGAATCACCTAAAAGATGTGACGGTGACGCCGATACTAGGAACGGTAAAACAACGTATCGAAGCGCTCAACACACCAAGCACAGTACACACAATGAATTACGAGAACCTGCAATGGTTGATAGACCACTGCGGCGCTGATTGGCCTTTCAAAACTATCATAGCTGATGAATCTACGCGGCTGAAATCGTATAGGTCGCGGGGCGGGTCTAAAAGAGCGCGGGCACTATCTAAAGTGGCGCATAAATACGTCGACAACTTCATAGAATTAACAGGTACGCCTAGCCCCAACGGTTTGATAGACCTATGGGGTCAAATGTATTTCCTAGACGGTGGTGAGCGTTTAGGGCGTTCTTTTACCGCGTTCAAGGATAGATGGTTTAAAACTATTCAGGTTGGCTCGCAAAGAAGCATGGTCAGGTTAGAGCCGCATGATTTCGCACAAAGTCAAATACAAGGCGCTTTGAAAGGTTTGTGTTTGACACTTGACGCTAGGGATTATTTCGACATAGCTGAGCCGATTGTCACCAACGTGTTTGTAGACTTGCCTGCCAAAGCACAAAAGCTTTACGACGATATGCACAAAGAAATGTTTATCGAAATAGCGGATGAAGGTATTGAAGCTATGAACGCGGCGTCTAAGACTATAAAATGTTTGCAACTCGCTAACGGCGCTATTTACAACGAAGACGGTGACGGCTGGCATGATGTTCACGACGCGAAGTTGGCTGCGCTAGAATCAATCATCGAGGACGCCAACGGTATGCCCGTGCTTGTAGCCTACCATTTCAAAAGTGATCTAGCCCGCCTACAAAAAAGCTTTAAGCAAGGCGCGGTACTTGATGACGACCCTGAGACTATCCGCGCATGGAATAGGGGCGAAATCCCTGTTTTGTTCGCACATCCTGCAAGCGCTGGACACGGCCTTAACCTACAAGATGGCGGCAATATCTTAGCGGTGTTCGGCCATTGGTGGAACTTAGAAGAGTATCAGCAAATCATCGAGCGTATCGGGCCGACCCGTCAGGCGCAAGCGGGGCATGACAGACCTGTTTTCATCTACCACATACTTGCCAAAGGTACTGTCGACGAAATGGTGCTCGAAAGAAGAGACAGTAAGCGAAGCGTGCAAGACATTCTTTTATCGGCGCTTAAAGAGAATAAACAGAAATAATCAGCGGACAAAGAAAAGCCTATCAATTGATAGGCTTTTCGTTTTCTAGTACGCAATTATTTTCGTCTGGCGTCTTGCAATAGTCTAACGTCGTTTGCGTGTCCGTCAGCGAGTCCTGCCAACTCTGTAATAGAGCTTGAACACTGCTTGAATAGCTCTGAGACGGAAGCGGTGTACTTATCTCTATCTGCGGAACTGGCGCGGGTGTTGGCTTGGATTCTGTCGATAGTGTCGTGCAACCGCTCATTGGCAGCATTAGCGCGGTCAATATCCAACCTAATCGCTTGCTGGCGAGCCTGCGCTTCATTAATAGCATTAATCACCCCTTGATAGTTTGTTTGCTCAATAGCGCGCGCTCTGGCCTCATATTCAGCCCGTTGCACCGCTTCTTGAAGTTGATAGTTATCTTTAAGCGCTTTAATATCATCGCCGCGACCACTGTACAACGCTACCGCAACGGTCAACGATATGAGAAGTATTGCGATGACCGCTTCACGCCAAAAATTCATTAGCATAACTAGGTACATGCTACTCGTCCCCTAATTCGTATACGTCCCACATTGAGTGCATTATTTCCACATAATCTGACCACCAACCTTTATTTACGAGGCCGTCTTCGGTCTTAATCTTAATGCGAAAAGCGTTGAACTCGCGTTCTGGTGATTCCGCGCGGCCAATCTCGGCGACGATACCGCTGCTAGTGAGTTCAAATGATTCGATGGCGTTGCGGCCATAGTTACGTGTTTGCGCGTGCCACATCGGGTGTACCTCGTTAACGACGAACGCTGAGCCAAGCCAAGCCGTAGCTGAAATAGCTTTGCCTTCGCGTAAATACGGTAACGCCTCTTCGAATTTTAAATCTGTTTTAATACGTTTCATGTCTGAGTCCTTTAATTCTAGTTGTCTTCTACGGCGAAGCGAAGATTGGTAGCAACGCGACGCGCCCAACCCTTACCGAAGGCAGTCCACGAACTTAGATTGGTGAAGAACTCTAGGCGCTCCGCTAGGAATAACATAACCACGTCGTTTTTGTCCATAGCATTAACTGCTGCGATGGTGCGCGGCCCGATCAAACCGTCAGCGCTTGCGCCCACCGCACGTTGTAAGAATTTAACGGCTTGTCGGTTGCCGTGATTGTATGCGGCGTCTGTCAACTGCCATGAGATAGCAGGGTCAAGCTTATCGCCTTTAACCGCTAAGTAATACGACTTTTCCGCTATTGCGCGGGCAGTGCTTTTAGGTAAATCGCGCATACGCCCGTTATAGCCGTGTGCGACTGCGACACGTTTTGTCACGCCCCACATTGTCTCGCCACCTGCGTCTCTAGGGTCATTTACGTAACCGCCTTCGTGAAGCATTAGTCGATCAAACCATTTAGTAAACATATTCATTTTGTATTCCTATTTATTTGATTATATTCTTGAAATATCGCGTACGCCTGATCCGCTTTCTCTTCAACGGACAGGGTACGACGATTCGTTTAGTAGCTTTTATCTGTAGTAAGACCATGGTGAATACGATTGCCCGTGAGGCGATTGTCTGCCATACGGGTTCGTGAACACCCGACCAATCCGCCCACAGTAGAGCGTACCATAATAGTAGAGATAGGTGTTGGAATGCGCCGTTCGCGGGGTGCTTGGTCTTTATGTTTTCACTGAACACCGCATAAAGTCCGACTATCACGCCCGCGACGGGGATTACACCATTTATAAAATTAGCTGTTAACATCGTCATTATCATCCTTGCGTTTAGTGTTACTTGGCCCACTTGGTAGTAGGTTTAGTAAAAAACGGATTATAGCGACTAGCTTCTCGCTGATAATATCTACGACTGAATCGTGTAGCTCTTTGTTGTTAATCAGCCTAGCCGCCAAGTACAACAATACTGTACCACTAAAACCGCCACCTAGCGACGTTATCATCATTAAAATTACATTAGGCGCGTCAATTACCGACGGCAATATCACAAAGGTGGCTATCAAACCGACCGTCGCGGCCGTCAACAGTTTACCTATGCGCGTACCACCTTCGCGTAGCGTATCGGTACTTAAAGACCAAAACGCGCCCACGAAAGCTAGTACCACAGACGCGATAAAAAACCACCAAAGCGGAATTTGTAGGTACATAAAAGAGTGCGTGACATTTAGCTGAGCGCCTAGCGTCAGGCTTGCGTCACTCGTTTGAGCAATTAAGCTTGCCGCGCTAACTACCGTACCTGTTGCCGCTAGGGCAATTTGGTTCGCTACTTGCGTGGCGTTATACAGGTTGTGCGGCATATCTGCCCCCGCTTTTTCGTTTATGGGAATACATGAAATAGAAACCTTAAATTCTCGCTCATGCCTATTTTAATCAATTCGTTTGAGCCTACCCTATCAAGTAGTAAATGCTCAACGGAATACCTTTCGCGCTGGATACGATAGTACAAACTCTCCGCGCGTATGTATGCGAATATGATATCAGAATTTGCGATATTAAACGGCCTTTTATCGTCCAAAGAAACCCGTGGATAGTGCAAATTCTCGAACTGGGTTGTCACGAATCTATCTAGTTGCGAGTTGTACCATATAAGCTTTACGTCCTCACCTGTTTTGTACACAAGGCAAGGTTGCATATTCTGATCGAAGGTTAAATCTATTTCGGTGATAGCGATATCGTTCACGAGTTCTCTTACAACTGCTGAGCCTTCGCGCTGACACCAAATTTTACGGCCGTTAGTCCAAGCGCGCCACGTATGTGAGATTAAACCCTCGCTAGGGTCAGCGAAATCAACGCCACCCCATTCGTAAGATTCTGTGTAAGGGTAATCTCTACCCCTCGGCCCTTCGAAAGCTTCGCCGATGGCGCGACTTCCTAAGAGCGGTTCAGGTAATGGTAACATCTATAGCGCTCCTACATAGCGACCCCATGAAAACTCGATGGGTAGGTTTAGTCGGTGGTCAACCGTTTTCATGATAGGGTTATCCCCCACGACACTACTATACTGTATTTGCCATGCACCCATTGTCGTGAATATTGTGAGTGTGCGTAACCCTGCTGGGTCATTACCTTCGTCTAACTTGAACGCGATGTTGTAAACTCTACGGTTTGAGCCTGCGACGTACGGTTGGAAGGTTTCAAGACTGTACCGCCATGACGATTCAAAAGTCGCGGGGAAGGACTCTTTTGCGGCCAATGGTAGGTTAGACTGAGAATACTGCTGGTTGAAGTCGTTAGTTCTAGAGGTGACGGCTAGTGCTCTACCGACGGTATGACCATAACCCGAATTACCCACAAGGGCCAACCGCGCGGTAGTCGTATATGGTATGTTGCCGTCGGTGTTACTGATCACGTTAATGGTCTTGATGACGTCCGCTATATTAAAAAATTGGTAAAGCGTGTAGTAGATAACCAACACCTCTGTAGCCAACACGGTAATAGATGTAGGGTTGCCACCTGCGTTCTTAATCAGTGCGCGGGTACATAAGTCAAATACTGCGCCCGAAGAGCCTGTGCGCTTACTTGCCAACGCTACTTCGGCGACGTTCATTTCACTTGCGGCAACAAAACG
>DAIPIF010000019.1:7060-16402 GCA_036770925.1 Psychrobacter sp. | reverse complement strand
ATTGGCTTGAGATGCACAGCGCACCGTTCAAAATCGGTCGTCCACGTCAGTTATACACTGGTGAGACGCGCCGCGACTTCGTTAAAGTTGAAGACCGCAAGTAGTTGATGGGTCTGATATGATATGACTTTGATATCATATGATGATAATAAAAATCCCGCCTCGTGCGGGATTTTTATTGCCTCAAGGTTGACTGGTTTATCTTCGCTGAGTATTTTTAGAGTGGCTCTGAGAATTGCTTTTAGGGCTATTCTTGAAATTCTGTCAACGTCTGCTCATATTTGGCGATTTGTTTATCATAATCCTCGATAGTGTCATTAAATTTCAGCATTAAGGTTTCAAATTCTTGTTGCTGCGATAGTTTCATTTGCTGCATATCTAGGGCTTGTTGGGCTTGTATTTGTTGTCCGACTTGATGCTGCACGATGAGGCGTGCCAGTGCTGGGCTTTTTATACTGACCCGCTGGGCAATCTCTGGATGCTCAAACAGTTGTGGCAATAAGGTGGTGATATTAATTAACGTATCACTCTCTTGGGCGCTCAACGCTGTGGAAGCAGGGGCGTACAAGGCTTGCATCGCTTGTTGATAGCGCTCAATAATTTGTGCTTCGGTCAACAGCTCTGATTGTTGCGGCTCTAAGCTGATACGTTTTAGCACTTCCAAATCACGCTCACCAACGGCTGTACTGGTATTTATCTCCTCTGTTGCCTGCTTATTATCAGTGTCGGTTTTAGCCTTAATCTCGGTTGCGGTCGGGCTTGTAGTGGTAGTGGCAGGCGCGTTATCGGTCAATAGCGTAGTGTCGCTATTGGACATATCTGCCGCTTGCAGCGCTTCATACTCTGCTTGCAAACGCCGCTGCAGTGCCTGCATTTGGGTGACATATAACGGCTGAAACTGCTTGATTCTAGCAGCGGCAGCGGCGCTTTGGACGCCCGCTTTATCTTCTTCGCTAATCACTTTTTCACTATTTTGCTCATCAGAGACTGACTGCGGCTGACAACCGCTGAGCAATAGCGCGCCCGTGAGTAGCGCCGCGCCTAAGCGCCGCGTGGTCGGAAACCCTTGAGTAGCGCGTTTTTTGGCTAATTGATGATGAGCTCTCGCGGTATTTTTATTTATAGGGTTTGCATCCATGGTGGTAATATTTGGCATGACAGCAGCGGGCGTTGGTGTTAAAGATGTAAACATCACGGCACAGTTCCTGTTTCAGAGTAATAAAGGGTATGAAATAAAAGGGTATGCGTTAGATAAAAAGTGTTATAAAAACGGAATACAAGCGGCATGGGCGCGGCAGTCTCGCCCTAACTGCCGGCGGATAAAATAATCTTGCACCATTTTTGCTTGTTGTTCGATACCATAATGCAAAAACGGCTTACCCGCTTTGAGCACATAACGATAACGGCGATTCAGCAGCGCACCACGGATAACGTTGTGACCATGTTGCCATTGCCAAACGTGGGTCAGCTCATGAATCAGCCAGCTTTGCTTGCCCAGTGATGCCTCACTAAAATCTGCTATCCAGTCGGCAGGATGAAAGTAGATATGACCGTTGGGGCTGACCGCATAATTTTTGAGTACCCACCACGCACTCTGCAAACGCACCTTTTCAAGATCCACGCTATCGGCAAAGACGGAACGCGCCAGTGCCTGCTCCGCGCCAGTGAGTGGTCGCGATAGTCGCACGAAACGACTTGATAAATAGCGTTGGGGTCTCAATAACTGCTGTAAGGTTTGCGAGAACATGAGTGGGTATTTTCTCCATTGCTGAGTCTGATTTAATCAGTGATATTTAATAAGTGCTATTTGATATCTGATAACTGATAACTGATAACTGATAACTGATAACGAATAACGAATACTAAGTTATTTTATAGGTTTAGCTATATATCGTGACGGCTGCGCTAAATTCAGCACTTAAACGCATTTTTATACAGAGGTGTCACTTAAAAGATACAAACCCTTGGGCTCTGTTGCACATTTGAGTCCTCATTTTTTTATTTAACGTTGAGAGTTTTATGCCACCAACCTTTCATGCCGATACCCCACTTGCCCAGCGCATGCGCCCCACATCGCTTGATGCCATCATTGGTCAAGAGCACCTGCTAGCAGCGGGTGCTCCGCTGCGGCGTTTGGTTGAGCGAGGGCATCTGCCCTCCATCATATTGCACGGTGAGGCAGGCATTGGCAAAACCACCATTGCGATGCTGTTAGCCGATGCGGTTGGGCGACCTTTTCACGCGTTATCAGCGCTGAATACTGGGGTGAAGCAACTGCGTGAAGTGTTGGATAGTAAGGATTCGCTAAGCTTTGAGTCGCCGGTGGTGTTTATCGATGAGATACACCGCTTTAATAAGGCGCAGCAAGATGCCTTGCTGGGTGCGGTTGAGTCCGGCGATATTACTTTGATTGGGGCGACCACTGAAAATCCGTCGTTCAGTGTCAATAATGCGCTGTTATCCCGTTGCCAAGTATATCGCTTAGAGCCACTCCATAGCGGGCAGATTGAGGCGGTATTACAACGTGCTATCGCTCAAGATACGCTATTTCAGAACCTACAAATCAACTTGCAAGCACAAGGTTTTATCAGTCAATTGGCACAGGGTGATGCTCGAAAAGCCCTCAATTTATTAGAATTGGCGCTGCAAACCGCTGATACTAATAAATCGCCTATCGTCATCGATGACGCGCTGGTCGGACAAGTGGCGCAAACGGCACTGGTGCGCTACGATAAGGACGGCGAGCAGCATTATGATATGGTGTCAGCAATGATTAAATCCGTGCGCGGCTCCGACCCTGATGCGTCTTTATATTGGATGGCGCGGATGTTGGTCGGCGGTGAGCCTGCGGATTTTATTGCACGGCGTTTGGTGATTTTGGCCAGTGAAGATATCGGTAATGCCAATCCTAACGCGCTATTGCTGGCGGATGCGGCGCTGCGCAGTGTGCAATCGATTGGCATGCCTGAGGCGCGTATTATCTTAGGACAAGTGGTGGTGTATCTGGCGACCAGTGCCAAGAGCAATAGCACTTATAAAGCCATTAATGCGGCAATGGCGCTCGCGGCAAAAGACGCCTCGCCGGTACCGCTACATCTGCGTAATGGCGTCACTCCGCTGATGCGCAACCAAGGTTATGGCAAAGGTTACGCCTATCCGCATGATTATCCCAATCACTATTATGCGCAGAGCTATTTGCCTGATAATTTACTGCAGACGCGCTTTTATGAGTTTGCAGACAATCAGCGCGAGCAACACAGCAAGCAGTTTATGGACTGGCTAAAAAGCCAAGCCGCTAGTAATGATTGACGATGATTAATTTCGCTTATCTCATCCATTATGCAGCGAAGGCTTGCATCTACTGCTACAATGAATGGGTATTTATAATGCCTTTTTATAATATTTAATCGTGCTGCTTAACCCTTATTCATCAATAATAAATTAGAGATTTTTATGAGTTTAAATAATATTCCTGAGATTATCGAAGACATTCGTGCGGGCAAAATGGTCATCTTAATGGATGACGAAGACCGCGAAAACGAAGGCGATATCATCATGGCAGCCACCCATGTGCGCCCTGACGATATTAACTTTATGATTACTCATGCGCGCGGTTTGGTGTGCTTGACCTTATCAGAGGCGCGTTGTCAGCAGCTCGCCCTACCCTTGATGTCTGACCGTAACGAAGCCAAATTCAGCACGAATTTTACGGTTTCTATCGAAGCGGCTGAGGGCGTGACGACCGGTATCTCTGCGGCAGACCGTGCGCGCACCATACAAGCGGCGGTCAACGCCTCGGCAAAACCTGAAGATATCGTCCAACCGGGTCACATCTTCCCGATTATGGCGCAAAATGGTGGCGTTTTGCACCGCGCCGGTCACACTGAAGCCGGTTGTGATTTGGCACGTTTGGCGGGTCTTGAGCCTGCGGCGGTTATCGTGGAGATTATTAATCCTGATGGGACGATGGCGCGCCGTGATGATTTGGAGATATTTGCCAAAGAACATGACCTTAAAATCGGTACGATTGCGGATTTAATCAACTACCGCATTGCCAATGAGAAAACCGTTGAAGAGATAGAATGTCGTCCTTTTGAGACCGAATACGGCAGCTTTACCTTATATCGCTTCCGCGAGTTTGGCGCTGATGAAACCCATATTGCACTGGTCAAAGGCGATGTCAGCACGGGCGTCAGCACCGTACGCGTCCATGGTTTCCACCCGCTACGAGATTTATTTGCCGCCAAAAATGATACCACGGGTCGCAGTGGCTGGAGTGTGCGCTCAGCCCTACAAGAAATCAGTCATTCAGATTCTGGCGTGTTGGTATGGATTGGTAATCATCAGCCGATTGATTTAGGCGCAGCATTAGATAAAGCCGCTGATAATAAATCAGTCTCAACCATCACTGAGCAGCCCTATCGTAGTATCGGCGTTGGCGCGCAGATTTTGCGGCATTTAGGGGTGCGTGATATGCGTCTTTTATCGTCACCGATGAAGTTTTATGCGTTATCAGGTTTTGACTTAAATGTGGTTGATTTTGTACACGCGCCCAAACAAGATTAATCCTAAAAAAAACAGTAACCCATAAAAAGGCACGCTCAAATGGGCGTGCCTTTTTATGGGTTCATGACTTTAAATTATTAATTCATGACTTTAAAAGTGCTACTGATTATTCATCTTAAGATTCAGGCGTATGTCCAAATTCTGCTTCTACAGCAAACAGGCGCTCACGCTCAGCGGTAGTCCATGGCATTTTTTGTGTGCCGCTGCCGTCAAAGCGCACCAACACTGCATCCGCTGTCGCCACCAGTGCTCGCTGGGCGACGCTATAATAGCTGTACTCAATCACGATGCTAGTCGCGCCCAAACGCTGACAGCGCATGCCTAATAATAAGGTATCAGGATAAACCACAGGACGCAGATACTGACAGCTCGATGCTGCCAAAATAGTCACGCTGCCATCAAACAGCCCAAGCGCCTGCAAATAAGTAATACGCGCCGACTCAGCATAACGATAATACACCACATTATTGAGATGATTAAAGGCATCCATCTCGCCCCATTGGACAGACTGCGGATGGATAACGGGATAATGTGCCAATACTTCGGGCACCTCAAAAACGCTGGGTTGCGGCAATACTGACCTTGCGGCTGTCGATTTTTTGGAGTTTGAAACATGATGAGTCATCACTAACCTGCCTATTCTTATTTTATCTAATGTTGTATTTACTAGAGGCTATATTTACTAGAGACCATAAAACCCTAACTCTTGGGCTGCTCTAGCACTTGGGTGGTCAATAAAGGCGTTGATGTGGGTTCATTGGCAATCAGCTTATCAAGCCAGACAATCACTTCAGCAATCGTGCTTGGGCTGCCGATGGTGTCTAAATTGTATTCTGAGGGCTCAGTTGTTTCTACAGTTGGGCGCTGAGGCTCACTGTTTTTTGCGGCATTATTTTTGGTGCTGCTACTTTTGGTGGTGCTGTTTTTGGTGGTGCTACTTTTGGCAGGGGTAATGCTTTGCAATTGGCGACGAGCTTGACGCAAATAGCTGTTTAATTGGTCTTGCTCATGCATATTGCTCGCTTGAATGGCAAGGTTCAAGGTCATAATGACCTCATGAATTATCAGCTCATGAGTGCTGAGTGATGACTGTGTCACTGCTGCCGTAGGACTCTGTGCCGCGCTATTAGATTTGGCACTGGCGACGGGCTCATAGCTATGTAAAAACTCTTGAATGTTTTGAATAGCGAGACTGCGTAATTGCCAAGGGCTTGGCTGCTTACTTTGGGCTTGCAAGCGTTCGATATCCTCGCTTAAACTTTGCTTAATAACGATACTGAGCGCCGGCGCAATCTCATTACTGTCTTGGGATAACTGCCAGTGCAAACCACGCAATAAATCAATCGCGGCACTATCGTTGCTATCGGTCAGCAGCCTATCAGCCGCCTGCATTTGAATACGTAATAAACTGAGCTGATTTTGCGCTTGGCTACCGACGGCGACATTGGGCGCAGGTAGGGTTTGTTGACTGATAGCAAACAGCCTATCGTCCATCTCATTAAGACGGGTGACCATTTGCTCATTGCTTTGCAGGCGCTCATTGACTTGATTCTCAAACCGCTGTTGGCTCACATAGAGCCATACTAAGGCGATAATGAGTAATAAAATCAGCAGCCACTGCAAACGCAGTAATAAAATACTCGCTTGCCGGCGTTGTTGCCCTGCCGTTAGCGTCTCAGACGCCGTTTTGCGTTTTGCCTTATCAGGCTCATTATTAACCATGGTGAATCGCCGCTAGTATGCTTTGGGGTGCCAAATCCTCAACTCGATAATGCTCAAGCTGCTGCGCGTCCACCATCGTTGCCAAACGCTCACCCAGCACCACATAACCAAAATCTGCCAATTGCAATGGGTTATCGATACCCAAATCAGGCGCCAATAACTGCGCTTGCTCCACTACCGTAGCCCAGTTCTCAAAAGCGCTGCCACTACTGATAATGACGATTGGTTTGGGTAAGGGTTTAGATAAAGGCGGCACGGCTAATGATTCTAAGGCGGGTTTTTGCGCCATAAATGTCGATAGCCATGCTTGATACTGCAAAACAGCCTTGTCTGGCAACGTGCGCTCATACCATGCAATACTATCAATATGTACCCCACGCGCTTGCAGGGTATCGACCAACAACCGACGCCCACCACGCCCCCGCCAGACCAATAATTTATCACCCGCCTGCAAACCTTCAATCTCAGGCATCGCCAGCATACCCTCGTTATTGGCAATCATCGGCTGCAACACTTGATAGTCAATTTGCACAGGCGCTTGTTGCAGCACCGCAGCCGTTGCCGTACCGACCGCGATAATATGACTGGGGGCGCGATAAGCGGCGCTAACCGATAAGTTGTCATCTTGGCTATCTTGGCTATCTTGGCTATCTTGACTGGTAGCAGCGTGTTGTTGCTTAAGCGTTTGCCAAATCTCTAAACCTGAGGCGGCAGCGGTTGGACTGACGATAACCAGCGCTTGATACTCACCCGCTAGCCACTGGCGCATCAGCGCCATATCAGCAGCGCTACGCTCTAGCAATTGCAGCGTAAGCATCGGCATCTCGACAACCTCCATGCCAGCCGCTTGCAGATGCTGGGTCAGTGGCGCGGCACGCTCTACGGGACGGGTATTAATGACTATTTGGGATAATAAATTAGACATAGATAATCTACTATATAACGCTGATAAATGGATGAGATAAATCCTGTGGTGCACTATCACTGAGCGGCAAGGATGCTTGTAGCGGCATTCCTTATGACTCAGGATGATAAATAGCCGCCAAAATATCGCCCGCGCCTTGGGTTAATAGCATCGTAGCAACATCAATGCCCAACTGATTGGCTTGCTCTTCGCGCTCCAGTTGTGTGCCCGTTAAGATGATACGCTTATCAGACTTTAATAACAGACTGCCATCTTCTTTGCCGACCCGACCGCGTAGCCATAAAACATTACCCGCATCATCATTGTCGTTGTTCATAACGTCAGATGTACTGGTATCTGCCGCTTGCAACAGCGCAAAAGCCGCAATCGGTACTTGGCAACCACCTTGCAAATGACGATTAAGCGCCCGCTCAGCAATCAGGCGAATACGCGCAGGATGGTCATTGAGCGGCGCTAATAATGCCATAATCGCGGCATCATCCTCGCGGCACTCAATCGCTAACGCCCCTTGTCCAACCGCAGGCAAACAGGCATCGATATCCAGCTCACTACGAATACGCGCATCATGCTCGATACGCTGCAAGCCACTGGTCGCCAAAATAATAGCATCGTACTCGCCAGCATCAAGCTTGCCTAAACGCGTGCCTACATTACCGCGCAAACTTTTTATTTGTAAATCAGGACGATAGGCTTTAATTTGGCACTGACGACGCAAACTCGCCGTACCCACCACCGCGCCCTGCGGCAATTCATCAATACTGGCATAAGTGTTGGAGACAAACGCATCGGTGGGCGAGGCGCGTTTACAATAGACCCCTAAGGTCAAACCCTCTGGCAATTGCATCGGTACATCCTTTAGAGAATGCACTGCAATATCCGCCTGCTTATCATATAACGCCTGCTCTAATTCTTTGACAAACAGACCCTTACCACCAATCTTCGCTAAAGGCGTATCTAATATTTTATCGCCTTTGGTGACGATTTTGAGTAAATGAATCGTCAGTTCTGGGTACAACGCTTGCAAGCGGTCGCGAATATGATACGCCTGCCACAATGCCAAGGGGCTTTGACGAGTGGCGATAGTCAAAGTGGTCAAAGCCGTTTTTTGCACAGTACTCATAATGAACCTCAAGATAATTTTGAATGGTGTTAGATAGCTAACTATTTTAATCATTTAAAATAAAAATAGGCTAATCATTCGTTATAGGATAATCCACTATCTATAGCGATTAAGCCAAAAAAATACCCCTATTTAAGCATAAATAAGGGTGTGATGATATGGCTGCTATGCGGCGCTGATAAAACTGACTGCCGATGGCGGTAGCCGATACGCTATCGCGCCATGCGTTTACATACTTTGGATTTTATCACGTAACGCGGGCAGGTGACGACGACTGACGGCTAAGGTTTCGTCTATGCCCTTAAAACGCACTTGATATTGCCCAGCGTCAAGCGTTTCTAAATAGTCTAAATAGCTCAAATTAATAATCGCATTGCGATGCACGCGAAATAAGCGCTCACCAAACTCTTGCTCAAGCTCTTTTAGGGTCTCATCAATCAGTACTATACCGTCTTTATGCCGTACTTTGACGTACTTTTGGTCAGCGGTAAAGTAATACACATCTTTTAAGTTAATCAGCTCCACGCCTTTATGAGTACGCGCCGCGATATGCTCACGTACAGGACGCGCGGTAGGATCTTGAATCTTACGAATCTCATTCAGCTGGGCGGCATTGAGGGTTTTTGCTTTACTCAAAGCCTCTAACAGCTCATCTTTATTGGCAGGTTTGAGCAGATAACCGACGGCACTGGCTTTAAAGGCAGCAATCGCATAATGGTCATAGGCGGTCACAAAGATAATGGCGGGCGGATGCTCAAGCTCATTGAGCGCCGCCGCACAGCGTACCCCATCCATCTCAGGCATGCGTATATCCAGCAGTACCACATCAGGCTGCTCCGCTTTGACCGCGGCAATGGCTTCAGTGCCTGTCGTGGCTTGTCCGACAACCTCATGACCCGACTCTTTTACGATTCTAACCAAGCGCTCACGGGCTAGTGGTTCATCATCACAAACTACAATACGCATATCAATTCCTCTTTTATTAGCGATAATCATTAGCGATAATCAT
>DAIPIF010000019.1:0-6960 GCA_036770925.1 Psychrobacter sp. | reverse complement strand
GCGATAATCATGCAAAAAATGTGCCGCTTAATAGTAAAACCAAGGTCTTGAACTTAGCAGTCACTAGCCGCTGACCCCAGCAAGCGCTATTGTTACTTTAGCGCCTTATGGCGTCATTTGTTAGCACTACAACGCCACATCCTGTAATTCATAATCAATAATCGTCACAACTTGCTTATCAGTCACCGTACTTTTAATACTGGCGCTTTTTCCAAAGTAAGCCCTCAGGCGCTCCACTTGTACCTCAAAGTTAATATGCCGACGCAAGTCATGAATCACCATCAAGGTCTTGCTCGGTAAATCAACGGTGATAATAATATGCACCCGATGCTGCTGCCAGCTCACATTAATGTCGATAGTCACGGTCTCAGTGGTCATCTCCACCACATTCAGCAGGATTTTTTCAAGGACACTTTGTAGGGTCAATGAGGTAATGACCATATCATACATGACATCTTCTTCGGGCAACTGCCAATTAACCACCAATTTACCGGCTAAACGGCTGAGCTCAATAGCAATATAGTGCTGACATAACGCCACTTCTTCCTCAAAACTAATCTCACGCGCGCCGTTGAAACTGGCACGAAATAGCGCTGAGATATGCTGCAATAGCTCGGAGGCACGCGCAGGATTAGCCTCAATAAGCGCTAATAAATTATTGACCGTATTAAAGAAAAAATGCGGCGAGATACGGGCTTTGATAGTATCGTTTTGGGCAGATAACGTGTCTTCAAAAGACTGTTTGAGTAGGATAAATTGCCGATATTGCCGCAAAAAATATAACAAAAAAGTCAGAATGACCACACTGACCGTCGTCATGCGAAAAAAGATAGTGAGTATAAATTTTTGCTCATGATATTCAAGCCAGCCCATATTAATCATCGCCAACATGACCAATAATATGGAGGTTAAAGCGCTCACAGAAAAGATGAGCAAGATATATAGACTGACTCGAATCGGATTGAGCCGTTTAAAAACGGGACGTAAATAATCAATGAGATACAAGGCGGGGAACACTGTCAAAATATTGTTGAGCGTATGGCTCAAAAAACCACCGAAGAATTGTGACCAGCTCATAAAATAATAGCGACCGAGCACCGTGACAAACAGTGACCAGATGATGATATAGAGCAGCCAGTGCGCAGGTTTCATCATTTCAGTGAGCTTAGGCACAAAAAACTCTAAGCGCTCTGCTAGCAAGGCAAGCTCATCCTTTGCTATACTTGAACGCCTATTCTCCTGACTTGTCTTAGACCAATATGAACGCCAATTCTTCACACTCTAGTAGCTCCAATAATCCTGTAGCAAATAAACCCTCACAAACTGATTCTAGCATAGATGCTGGCATGGCAAATAGCACATCATCTCCTGCCGCAAACTCGCAAGGGCAACAGATGTGGGGCGGACGTTTTAGCGAAGCGACGGATAGTTTTGTCGCCGCTTTTACCGCCTCAGTCGGCTTCGATCAGCGCTTTGCCCGTCACGATATCGAAGGCTCAATTGCGCATGCCACTATGCTCAAAGAGTGTGGCATCTTACAAGCAGAGGAAGTCGCCACTATCATTGAGGGTCTCAAGCAAGTACTTGCTGAGATTGAAGCGGGTGATTTTAACTGGTCAATCGCGCTCGAGGACGTGCACATGAATGTCGAGTCGCGCTTGACGGATATCGTCGGTTCTGTGGGTAAAAAGCTGCACACAGGACGTAGCCGTAATGACCAAGTGGCGACCGATATTCGTCTATGGTTACGTGAGGAGACGGATAATATCATTGCGCTTTTGCTACGTTTACAAAGCGGCTTATTAGACTTGGCTGAGCAGCATACTGACACTATTATGCCAGGCTTTACCCATCTGCAAACCGCGCAGCCGGTCAGCTTTGGGCATCACGTGATGGCATGGTTTGAGATGTTATACCGTGATACTGAGCGCCTAGTCGATGCGCGCCGCCGTATCAATCAAATGCCGCTAGGTAGTGCCGCCCTTGCCGGTACGACTTTCCCCATTGACCGCACTATTACCGCCGAATTGTTAGGCTTTGAAGGGATTTGCCAAAACTCTTTAGACGCCGTATCCGACCGTGATTTTGCGATAGAATTTACCTCAGCCGCCTCTATTTTGATGATGCATCTATCACGGATGAGCGAAGAGATTATCCTGTGGATGTCAGCGCAATTTAACTTTGTACAGATACCTGACCGCTTTTGTACGGGCTCATCCATCATGCCGCAAAAGAAAAACCCTGATGTGCCAGAGCTGGTACGTGGTAAAGCGGCGCGGGTATTTGGGCAATTAATGACGTTGCTGAGCCTAATGAAAAGTCAGCCGCTCGCCTATAATAAAGACAACCAAGAAGACAAAGAGCCTTTATTTGATTGCGTCGATACGTTGACCGGCTCGCTACTCGCCTTTGCCGATATGCTACCAAATATCACCCCTAATATCGATGCTATGCGCGCAGCCACTATGAAAGGCTACGCCACCGCCACGGATTTAGCCGATTATCTCGTAAGAAATGGCGTGGCTTTCCGTGATGCCCATGAAGTGGTCGGTAATGCGGTTGCGTTAGGTATTGCCGAGGGCGTTGATTTAAGCGATTTATCTTTGGCGCAATTACAGCAGTTTAGTGATGCTATCGGTGACGATGTGTTTGATTATCTCACTTTAGAGGGTTCACTCGCTGCCCGTGACCATTTAGGTGGCACCGCGCCCAATCAAGTAAAACAAGCCATTAGCCGTGGACGCACGCGCTTAGAGGTGTTTGCGTAGGCGTTATTTAGGCATTTATTGAGCCGCTATTGAGCACTGATTCAAAAACAGTATTGTTTACTATTTATTACACCCGCTATATTGCGGGTGTTTTTGTAACTATAATCAGGTACAGTGAGGAGTTATTATAAAAAGATACCGCAAACGCTAGTCTGCGCTGCGGTTCATAAAGCTATCATTAATACCACTATAATAAGGAGTGACTCATGGCTGAGACCTTTAAACCCCAATCGAATACTGTATTTTGCCGCAAATATCAGCAAGACTTGCCCAGAATGTCGTACCCTCCTTTTCCCAATAAAAACGGTCAAGAGCTGCAAGAAACCGTATCGGATCAAGCATGGAAGGAATGGCTTGAGCTACAAACCATGCTGATTAATGAAAACCATCTCAGCATGATGGATCCTGAAGCTAAAAAGTTCTTAACGGAGCAGCGCAATAAATTTTTGGATAATAAAGATTATGAGCGCCCGCAAGGTTGGACGCCCGAAAAATAAAGTGCCCATCTGAGCGCTCATAGGCGCGCGCCATTATCCTAAGCTGTTTTTAACAAACCGAGTCAATGACTAGAAGCTATCGACAAAGTTTGTTACTATAGAGCTGATTTGCAACACTGACAGACTCGGGGTGCGGTGGATGCTGACTGGAAAACCAACAGTCAGCACCCATTCGCTGAGAAACCACCCGCCGAACCTGATGCGGTTAGTACCGACGCAGGGAAGTCTTAAGCTCATATGATATAAACAACAGCCGCGCAGAAATGCCTTTTTATGCTCGTATTGTCGTCACCGTTTTGCTGCCATCAGCGGCTAAGCGGTGCTGACTGATAAAAAGTGGTGGCTATATTTTGATGCTCATAATCAGTGACGGCTTGTATTTTGAGCCGTCTCTTTAGCGTTATTAAAATAACGTTGTTTATATCGCTTGGCTACCTCCGCAGCTACTGGCGGTGTTGATTTTATTCCAAAACCAACACGCTAGGACAGCATATGACGATTTCAGATATGGGCTCACCAGCCACTACGCCTACCCCTGCAAAAGCAAGCAAAGCTGATGCTCTAAAAACTCCTGCCCATCGCAGCAATAGTGACGCCCGTTTTGAAGAAGACGCGCGCGATTTGCATCGTATTTTGCCCGCTTCTCGTAAAGTCTATATCGAAGGCACGCGAGCTGATATTCAAGTGCCGATGCGCGAGATTACCCTTGACCCCACCCCAGTCCAAGGCGTTGCCGAAAGTGAGTGGCAACCAAACCCACCGTTTTATGTCTATGACACCTCTGGCGTTTATACTGATCCAAACGTCCAAATCGACTTGACCAAAGGCTTGCCCAAACTACGCGCCGGTTGGATAGCCGAGCGCGGCGATACCGAGCAGTTAGAGGCGTTATCAAGCTCATACGGTCAAGCGCGCGCCCGTGATATCAGTACCGCTAACCTGCGTTTTGCGCATATTGATAAGCCCCGCCGTGCCAAGAAAGGTGACGGTACTGATAAAAATGCAACTGGCAATGTCACCCAAATGCACTATGCGCGCCGCGGTATTATCACCCCAGAGATGGAATATATCGCCATTCGTGAAACCCAAAAACAACACGCCTTAACCGATATGCGCCAGCATGACGGCGAAAGTTTTGGGGCTAATACGCCTGCGATGATTACCGCTGAATTTGTGCGCAGTGAAGTGGCAGCCGGTCGGGCGATTATTCCCAATAATATCAATCATCCTGAATCAGAGCCGATGATTATCGGGCGTAACTTCCTAGTGAAAATTAATGCCAATATCGGTAATTCTGCATTAGGCTCATCCATTGACGAGGAAGTGTCAAAGATGACGTGGGCGACACGTTGGGGCGCGGATACTATTATGGATTTATCCACCGGTCATCATATTCATGAAACCCGTGAATGGTTAATCAGAAACTCGCCCGTGCCGATTGGTACGGTACCCATTTATCAAGCGTTAGAGAAAGTCGATGGTATCGCTGAGAATTTAACGTGGGAGATATTCCGCGATACTTTGATTGAGCAAGCCGAACAAGGCGTGGATTATTTCACCATTCATGCCGGCGTGCTGCTAGAGTATGTGCCGCTCACCGCTAAGCGCCTAACGGGCATTGTCTCGCGTGGCGGCTCTATCATGGCACAGTGGTGCATGTTTCATAATAAAGAGAACTTTTTATATACCCATTTTGAAGATATTTGCGAGATTATGAAGGCTTATGACGTTGCCTTTAGTTTAGGCGATGGTCTGCGCCCCGGCTGCTTGCAAGATGCCAATGATGCGGCGCAATTTGGCGAGCTGCGAACCTTAGGCGAGGTCACCAAAATCGCATGGAAACATGATGTGCAAGTGATGGTCGAAGGTCCCGGTCACGTGGCAATGAACCGCATTAAAGAAAATATGGACTTACAATTAGAAGTCTGCGACGATGCGCCTTTTTATACCTTAGGACCGCTGACCACTGATATCGCCCCCGGTTATGACCATATTACCAGTGCCATTGGCGCGGCGATGATTGGCTGGTTTGGCACCGCGATGCTGTGTTATGTGACCCCAAAAGAGCATTTGGGCTTGCCGAATAAAAAGGATGTCAAAGACGGTATCATCACTTATAAAATCGCCGCGCACGCCGCTGACTTGGCAAAAGGTCATCCTGGCGCTCAAGCACGGGATAACGCTTTATCCAAAGCCCGCTTTGAATTCCGCTGGGATGACCAGTTTAATCTGGCACTCGACCCTGATACCGCGCGCGAGTTTCATGATGAGACTTTGCCCAAAGACGCGCACAAGACCGCGCAATTTTGTTCGATGTGTGGTCCAAAGTTTTGCTCGATGAAAATCACCCAAAACGTGCGCGAGTATGCCGCTGGACTTAATATATAAGCGCTTTTATACATAACAAATATTGAACCTCTTGAGGCAGCCATGAATTATCGTGGCTGTTTATCTTAAAGGCTCGCAGCGAGCCTTTAAGATAAACCGCTTTTACCACGCCGCTCTCAGCCAACGACTAGCACCACAGCTTGAATTCTAAGCCGCGCATACCCATCTTTTATATATCTACTGTTTAATATCGGCTCAACTCACTGCTTAAAATAGCGCTCAGCCCTCACGCGCTAGCAGATATTATTATCATTATCCTTAATGCAGCAACCCTCTATAACTAAAAATGATTACTGGGATACCTTTATGACTGTCACCACCCTTGACCCCCATTTACACCTTGTTGATTTTGCTGCCGCCAAGCCGCAGGAGCTCCAAATAAAAGTACGCGCGGCGATTGAACATGCCAACGGCTTTTTGGATAAATTATCAGCTCAGACGGATAATCCGCAAGCGCTTGATACGCTGACGACTCAAGTGACTGCCCTATCAGCGCTAGATGATGTACTGGCGTTTGAACATATTAATCTGGATTTGGAGCGCCATTGGGGTATTTTGTCGCACCTGAATAGCGTCATGAGTCATGATGAGATTCGTCATGTCCATCATGAGTTATTGCCTGAGCTCTCCGCTTATAGCACGCGAGTCGGTCAACATCAGCCGCTATTTAGCCGTTATAAAGCCATTATTGAGGATACAGCATTTTTTGCCACGCTGCCGCCGGCACGGGCGCGCGCCATTGAATTGGCATTACAGAGCTTTGAGCTGTCAGGTGTGGCACTACCAAAAGCACAGCAGGATAACTTTGCCGCCGTATCAAGCCAATTATCCACCTTGTCAGCGACTTTTTCGGATAATGTTTTGGATGCCACCCAAGCTTACGCGCTACCGCTGACGGACGCGCAATTAGCAGGCTTGACCGAGAGCGGCTTGGCATTATTAGCCGATGCCGGCGTGCACTATAAAGCCAGTCAGCTCAAAAAGGGCAGTCTCACTCAAGCACAAATTGACGCGCTACCAACGCCTTATTATGTGGCGACTTTAAATATTCCAGTTTATCTGGCGGTGATGACCCACGCCGATGACCGCGCGCTGCGTGAGACCTTATACCGTGCTTACGTGACCCGCGCCTCTGAGTTTGATACGCATAGCAATGATAAAGGCGATAGCCTCAATAACGCGGATATCATGGCGCAAATCCTACAATTGCGCGAACAAAAAGCCCATCTATTAGGATTTAATAACTATGCCGAAGTGTCTTTATCCAAAAAAATGGCAGACTCTGTAACGCAGGTTGAGAGTTTTTT
>DAIPIF010000018.1:0-16770 GCA_036770925.1 Psychrobacter sp. | reverse complement strand
TTGATATTATTCAAGCAGTAGAGGTCGTTGAATAAACTTAAATAATAACTTAAATAATAACTTAAACAATAACTTAAACAATAACTTAAATAGTCACTTAAAATAATAGTCACTTAAAATCCGGATTATTATCAATAATGAGCTTTTATCCCTAAAAAAGCGCCCTTTAAAGATGTTTAAAGGGCACTTTTGAATACCTAATTGACTCCGTCGAAATCTAAGTCTAAGTCAAAACCTAAAATACAACTGTACTATGAAACGGGTTTATCGAGTCTCACCACTAAGCTGTCACAAGGTACATTGGGCAAGATATTATCCGCAGTCGCACCGCTTAGCCACGCTGAGATACCATGACGCTCGTGGCGACCAATCACTAGTAAATCGACCGCGTTTTTGTGGCAATAATTGACGATGCCCTCACTGTTTGAGATGGCAGTGGTGACTTTTGAGTTCACCACATCGAGCTGATTACGCTGCAAAAATACGGCTAATTTGGCGCGGGCGGCTTGGCAGCGCTCATCATCGATTTCATCGTATAAACTTGAGGCAGGCACTAGCTCGTAGCCAAAGCCGACCATGGTATCTTTGACGATATGTAAGACAGACAGCTTAGATTCAGGGTGTCTGGTGACGATATGTTTGGCGCGTTGGGCGACGATATCGGCATCTGCCAATAAATCAGTGACCAATAAAATATGTTGATAAATCATAATTATAATCCTTATATCAGGGAGCTTTCACTATGATTGTATATCACACTGATAGTACAGTTGGTTAATTATTATAGGATGTGCGCTTTATTCGGCTACCGGTCTATCGAGCTTGACCACTAAGCTATCGCACGGCACGTTAGGCAAGATATTATCAGCAGTAGCACCCACTAACCACGCGGCGATACCGCGGCGCTCATGGCGTCCGATAACCAGTAAGTCTACCTCATTTTCAGCACAGTAATTTAGGATGCCTTTGTCATTGGAGATAGCAGCGGTCACTTCGGAGTTGACCACTTGCAGCTCATTGCGCTCAAGGAATTCTGCTAGTTTTGCGCGCGCCTCTTGCCATCTTTTGCCATCGGTGTCCGAAAGGATAGAGGCAGGCACCAGCTCAGAACCGAAACGCACCATCGTATCCTCAACGATATGCAGCACCGATAGTTTGGCGTCAGGGCGATTGGCAACGATACTTCTGGCTTTTTGGGCAACGATATCTGCATCAGATAGTAAATCCGTCACCAGTAAAACGTGTTGATAACTCATACGGCGCTCCTTGTCATAGATGACTTTATAGTAGCACTCCTAAGAGGCTTTGTTAAGATATTAAACTTTTATACCAACATGAGCGCTTGCCGTTTGTTACCTTGATTTCTCACGCGTTCAGCCCCATGTATTTTGACTATCTATGACCCCTTTATGTTTAGAAACTCACACTTTATCGTATAAAATTTAAGGACAATTATGACTGATACCGCATTTATTGCTGATTTAACTTTGCATCCAGCTTTTGAGCTGCTGGAACATCGCCATATCGAGGCGCTGTCAATGGATGTGCTGATCAGTCAACACACTAAGACTGGAGCGATGCATTATCATTTGGCGCATCCGAGTGATGAAAATGCCTTTTTAGTCGGTTTTCGTACTCAGCCGATGGACTCAAAAGGTGAGGCGCATATTTTAGAGCATGTGGCGCTGTGCGGCTCCAAAAAGTTTCCGGTACGCGACCCGTTCTTTTCGATGATTAAGCGCTCCTTGAATACCTTTATGAATGCGATGACCGCTGCGGATTGGACGGCTTATCCGTATGCCACGCAAAATAAAAACGACTACTTTAATTTATTAGCCGTCTATCTGGATGCAGCGTTTTTCCCTAATATTCATCCGCTTGATTTTGCTCAAGAAGGTATTCGGGTTGAATTAGATAGCGAGGATAAGCCGCAATTTAAGGGTATTGTGTTTAATGAGATGAAGGGGGCGATGAGTGATGAGATTGACCAGCTGTATCATGCGGTCGCTCATCATTTATTTCCGACTACCACCTATCATTATAACTCTGGCGGTGACCCTGCTGATATTCCTGATTTGACTCATCATGAGCTGATTGAATTTCACCAAAGTCATTATCATCCCTCAAACAGTGTCATTATGAGCTTTGGTAATATCCCCGTTAGCCAGACGCAAGCCAAAATTCATAACGATGCGCTTACCGAGTTTGAAACCGGTAAAAAACACGTGTCACGCCCCGAGCAGCGTCTAGCCGCCCCGATTAGCGCGGTGGATACTTATACCGCTGATGAGGCAGGTGCTGAACAGACGCATCATGTGGTGGCGTGGTTATTGCCGTCGATTATTGACCCAAAACAGCGTTTGGCACTGCGTCTATTAGAAGGGGTGCTGATTGAGCATGCCGGCTCGCCACTGCGGGCGTATTTGGACAGTCATCCGCTAGGCAAAGCGCCCAGTCCACTATTGGGGCTCGATGACAGTCATTATGAAATGGTGTTTTATACTGGTCTGCGCGGCTCTGAGCCTGCGCATGCTGAGGCGGTGGAGCAGGGTATTTTGGACTTGCTCGCCAAAGTTGCCAGTCAACCGATTGATGATGAAACCATCGAAACTATCTTGCACCAAATTGAGATTGATCAGCGCCATATCGGTGGTGATAGTATGCCGTATGGTCTGAATTTGATGCTAGAAGGCTTTAGTACCGCCATTCATGATGGTAATCCTATCGATGTCTGGGAGGTTGATGAGCACCTGCAATGGCTGCGCGCTCAAGTGAAGGATGAGCAGTGGCTACCGAATTTAATTAAGACCCATCTGCTGGATAATCAGCACCGTGTCCGCGTCACGCTCGTGCCTGATAGCGAAAAATCAGCGCGGCAAGCAGCAGCAGAGCAAACGCGCTTAGATACTATAGCGATGGGTTTGAGCACTGATGATAAGGCTATTTTGCGTCAGCAAGCGCTAGATTTGGCCGCGCGGCAAGCAGCGCCTGATGATTTGAGCTTATTGCCAAAAGTGGGTTTAGAAGATGTACCGCTAGATATTAGCTTCGTTGAGGGCACCCAAAAACAGGTGCGCCTAAGCGGTCATGATAGTACGCTGTTTGAGTATGAAGCGGGCACCAATGGGCTGTATTATTATCAAGTTATTGTGCCGTTAACGGATGCAATTAATAATAGCGCTATTAATAACAATGCAGAACAATTACCGGTTAATGAGGTGATTAATCATCCATTATTGCCCATTTATTTGAGTCTGTTGTCAGAGCTTGGCACGGATTCCTTGGATGCTTATGAGATGCAGGCTAAGCAAGCCGCGCATTCCTCTGGAGTCACCGCGCGTATCAGCCAACGTACCACCATTGATGACCGCCAAGCGATTAGCAGCTACTTTGTGGTGGCAACGCGTGCGCTGAACCGTAAGCCTGAGGCGATTGAGTTGCTCAAAGAGGTGATGGAGCATAGCGTCTTTAGTGAACATGCGCGTATCAAAGAGATTTTGCAGCAGCGCCAAGCCAGTTGGCAATCGCGTCTGGCGGGTGCAGGACACGCTTATGCGCTGCAAACCGCCAGTCGTGGTATGAGTCGCCAAGCCCAATTAGAATATGTGCGTAGTGGTCTGCCGGCGCTCAATGCTCTTAAGGACTTTTTGACCCATGCTAGCACTGATGAGGCGCAGTGGGATAAATTGGCAACGAGCTTGATGGAGCTGCATCAGCGCCTGATTGGCTTACCCAAACACGCGGTTATTATTTGTGAAGCGGAGCAAACCGAGCGGTTAAGCCAATTAATAGTCGCTAGCTGGCAGGACGATAAGCTAGCAAATGTAGATGCCAAAGCGCTGAATAGGGCTGATATTGAAAGTAATATCCCAAGTGATTTTACTGATTTGAGCTTAGATGCCGCGTTAAGCGGTGCGACAGATAACCTCCAGTCGCCAGAGAATAGCGCTATCGTGGAGGATTTGGCATGGCTGGTGGCAACCAATGTCTATCATAACGCCAGTGCCTATGCTGTACCTACGGCTGACCATCCTGATACCGCAGCCCTTATGGTACTTGCGCCTTATTTGCGTAACGGTTATTTGCATAGCGCCATTCGTGAGCAAGGCGGCGCTTATGGTGGCGGCGCAGGTTATGATGCCAATGCGTGTGCCTTTAAATTCTTTAGCTATCGTGACCCGCATTGCACGGAGACCTTTGCGCATTTTATAGCCAGTATTGAGTGGCTACTCACTGAGCCGCAAACCGATGAGCAGTTAGAGGAAGCTATCTTAGGTATCGTCTCAGGTATGGATAAACCTGGCTCACCGGCAGGCGAGGCGATCAAAGCCTGCTTTGCGGACTTGCATTGGCGCGGTATTGACTGGCAGCGCAAAATGCGTGCGGCTATTTTGGCAGTGACGGTTGAGGATTTGCAGCGGGTGGCAAAGCAATACTTGCAAAATCAGCCGCATGTGCGTGCGGTACTTGCGCCGTATGATAAAGAAGATACGGTCAAAAACTTGGGCTTTACAGTTTGTAAAGTAAAAAGCTAGCGCTTTTATAGCGACTAGAAAATAAATACTAGATTATAAAAAACCACTGACTTAACAATCAGTGGTTTTTTTATGATTAAGCAGGTTTTATTTAATAGCGCTTAATTTAATAGCGCTTAATACTTTGGTCTTTACCGATATAATCTTGATGAATAGGGTAGTCGGCAGGATTGTCAAACTGTTTGCGATCGGCAAAATAACTTCTCAAAGTACGACGTACCGCCTCAAAAGCAATCTTATCCCACGGAATATCTTCTTCAGTAAATAAAGCGCAGTCGAGGCTCTCAGAGCCAATACCATAAGCGCCGTCTTTGAGGTCAGTCAAATAAATCACATAGATTTGCCCGATATCAGGGATGTCGTATAAGCTGTAAAGCTGCGGCTGAGTGACGACAGCATCCGCCTCCTCAAAGCTCTCACGCGCCGCGCCCTCTGCCATGGTTTCGCCATTTTCCATAAAGCCTGCCGGTATCGTCCACAGTCCATATTGCGGCTCAATGGCGCGGCGGCACAATAGCACGCGACCTTTATGCACGACCAGTGAGCCACAAATTACCTTAGGATTTTCGTAATGAATATAATGGCAGTTTGGGCAGACCAAACGCGGTATATTATCAGTGGCGGGGATTTTACGTTCAGCTTGGTGACCACATTCGAGACAATAGCGCATATTCACTACCTTGTTTTATGAGAGAATTTTTTAGATGAGACGATTAAAGCTGTTTTTGCGCCTAATTAGTGCAGCAAGGGCTTATTTTTTGTAAAGGCTATTTAATCATATAATAAGGTTGAAGGTAGCACAAATTCAGTTGGCAAAGCGTAATAAGCGCGTAAGTTCATAATAAGGCAAGGCGGTCGTGCTACTATAAAATGTTATGCGACTATAATGGCTTGCTAACATTGATAACCTCAATGGCTAAACCAAAGCTCTAAAATAGGTAGCCAAAACAAGCTTTTATATAAGCTATCATCATAAAAAAATAGGATAATAATGACGATGCGACACTATTTTACCCCTTTGGAGGCGCTATCGGTTGCGCTGCCCGCTTATATTCATCAGCCGACACTTCGGCAACTTGCCGAGCGGATGCAGGCTGAATTTTTGGGCATTAATACTGCCGCGCACTTTAATGATGATGATTATATCGCCCAAAGTGCGCTGATATTGGACAAGCTGTATCAGACGCCGATTGCGGACGCCTCAATCCTTGTGGCTATCACCAATGAGCCACGCCCAAAGCTGCTATTGACCCGCCGCGCCTCGCACATGACCAGTCATGCCGGCGAGGTATCTTGTGCGGGCGGCAAGTACGAGCATGGCGATAATAATAATGTGATAACCGCGCTGCGTGAGGCGTGCGAGGAAACCGCGCTACCGCCTGATAAGGTACAGCTCCTCGGGCAGCTGCCGATTCAAATCTCCAAAAGTGGCATGAGTGTGCGTCCTATCGTGGCATTGATTGAGCCTGATGTGATATTGGTGCCTGAGCTTGGCGAAATCTCGCGCATCTTTTGGGCCGATTTTGAGCGCCTGATTACTCAGCCGACGGTCGAGTATCAGGTGGAGTATCGGATGCAAGACCATTTAGCGCAGACGGCGACTTTATTGACTCCGAGCTGGCAAGTCGATGGCGAAACCGTTTGGGGTTTAACTGGCAAAGTTATCGCCAGTTTATTGGAGACAGGGTTTGACCGTCAGCTTGAATGGTATTATCGTTTGCAAGAGTCGGGATTGTATTTGGAGCGCTAATGGCTGTTTATAACAATGATTTTTAACAATGATTTATAATCATCAGAGTTAATGAGCGGTTACTTATAAATTTGTAGTTAATTATAAATCAGTAGCTACTTATAATAGTCATCATGCTTTTTTAGCCACCAGTTCATATTGTCCTGACGCTTGGCGCGAAACTCTTCAAGCTTATCGGCGACGGTATCGTTATGCTGCCGCGCGGTATCAAGGGCAAAAAGAATAGGCACCGAGGATAATACCCCAAAGCGTATTTTTGATTTAGGCAAATCCAGCCCATCGCCGATATCATCACCGACTAGGGTACGGGTGACACTGGCGTTGACCATCTCCACAAAACGTCCACGGCGATTATCCTCACCCATCAGCTGCCGCGGCAAGTCATGCAAGGCTTTGGCGAGTGGTTGTCCCATTTTAAAATCAAGCTGTTGAATGGATAAATAAGTATAGAGCCACTCCCAACAAGCGGTTTCTGTCTGCGGTAGCCGCTGTAAATCAACGCCCATCCAATAACTTGCTAAATGCCACACGTGCAAAATACCTTCGGCCTCCTCGCTACTGATACGCGCGCCCAGCAGGCGTAAGCCGCGCATAATCAATAATGAAAACTGCAAATGGGTGGCAATCATATCGGTCTGATTAATCGGCACGCCCCAGTAGTCGGTGTTCCAGCTGCCATCGGCATTATTGTGTATATCGGCATCTGCGATGATGCCGGTTGCCGAATTTAGCTTACCTTTGAGCAGATTTTGGCGTACTAACGTATGAATTTGCCGTACCTTGATAGACTGTCGCCAACCCTCAGAACCGATGGCTAATACCGGCAGCCCTTTATCTAATTGCGAATGCTCAGACACTGCCAAAATATAAGCATAGGTGCGCATCAATCTCGGCAGCGCGTCATGCATCAACGCGCCCGTTTGAATCAGCGGTAAGGAGAGCGCAGGAATACTATAACCTGCCATTAAGGCGACATTACGTAGTAGCCAAATCAGCATCAAAGGATAGCGGCGATAGGCAATCGCGCCCACTTCGGCAAGCTTAGGATCATACCAATCGGGATGCGCCCCAAACTGCTCAACCAGTGCCATAAATGCGGCATTATCAGGTAAATCAGGGCTAATATCCTCATTGATAATGGCACGCTGCAAGGGTTTGGCGAAGCGTATGTCAGCAGCGGCAAGCTGATCCGCTATTGGGTCACCGATATCGTAGCCTGCGACCATCTCATCTAATAACGCCTCTGATATGACAAAACCTTTGGGTAATAAATAGCGTTTGATGCGCTTTAATACTTGTAAATCGCTATGGTCGTTGATAGGGGTGGTGCGCCCATGCCGCCGATAGCAGGGGTGACCATTTTGAGTAGGCTGCACCGTAGCAGCATTATTGATGATAGGAGGGTTCATAGCGTCATTGTTTATCGTCATCGAATATTCTTATCAGGTATCAGCCGCAGTCATGAGTCATCATGAGCGCTCATGTCGTCTTAGTCGTTATTTATCGGGCTAAGTGTGCGTATCTGGCGCTCATTACTATCAATGCGGCGTTTAATTTTTTGGAATTCTACAGGCAAATGCACCAAGCGCGCGCGAGCCTCTTGTTCGTTTTTGAAGTTAAGCATCTCGCCATCGCGCAATTTATTATACTCTGTTTGGTATTTTTCTAGCAGCAGACGGTCTTCTTGCAGCTGCTTATTGAGAGTGTAATAATCCAGTCCTTGTTGATTGCTGAGTTGTAGTTTATCGAGGCTATCTGTAGGACAGACGCTATTAAGCGCCTGACCACGGCGACCTATATTATAGGCGTTGCTGACGGTACAGTACTGCTTAAGCCCCAAGGTGCGTCCGCGCTCCCACGCTTGATAATCAGGGGTGACGCCCACTTTAGCACAGGCTTTGGAGTGCGAGGCGAGCCTATCGGCATAGTAACCGGCGACCCCATCATTGTAGCCAATGGTTTGCCAGTTGCCGATGCTGCACTCTTCTTTGGATAAAGTGGCACAGCTTGAGAGTAAAGCGGCGCTGACCATAGCGAAGGTCAGGATGAATGGTTTGCTAGCTAGTCTCATGACCTTTGTTATCCTTTTTATCACGCATTCAAGATGCGGTTATGACCCTATGATGGGGTTTGGGTTAAGTCCACTGAAGTGCTGCTCGGCGTGTCTTTGAGCGTATTTTTTAGCATAATATAACCGGCAATCCCAGAGACAATCGAGCCCATAATGATACCTAAGCGCTCATCAAATAGCGGTGTGGTGCCGCCAAAGGCAAGCCCACCGATAAATAAGCTCATGGTAAAGCCCACGCCACATAATAACGCCGCACCATAAATTTGCTTAAAGTTCATACCTTTTGGCATGGTTGAGATGCCAAGCTTAAAGATAAGCCAGCACATCAGCATCACGCCCACTTGCTTACCGATAAATAGACCGGCGGCAATCCCTAAAGGCACGGAATGGAACAGCTCGGCAAGCCCTGCGCCTTTGAGCGAGATACCCGCATTGGCAAAAGCAAACAGCGGCAAAATACCATAAGAGACGGTATTTTGTAAGTCATGCTCCAGCTCCTCTAAAGGCGAGTGCTCAGGGTCAGTACGGTCAAATAAGGGAATAAATAGCGCCAATACCACACCGGCTAGCGTGGCATGAATACCAGATTTGAGTACCGCCACCCACATGATAACCCCGATAAGTAAATACGGGGTGATACTGGTGACATTACGGCGATTAAGCAGGTATAAAAACGGCAGACATAATCCTGCCACTGCCAATGACCCAAGCGATAAATCACTGGTATAAAATAACGCGATGATAATAATGGCACCAATATCATCAAAAATCGCAATGGAGACTAAAAACACCTTTAAGGAATTGGGCACGCGATTGCCAAGTAAGCTTAAAATACCCAACGCAAAAGCAATATCTGTGGCAGCAGGAATCGCCCACCCTGCCCAAAATTCCGGCTCATTATAGTTAAATAAAAGATAGACAATGGCGGGCATCATCATACCGCCCACCGCCGCACCAGCAGGTAAAATGATTTGCTTGAGGTTTGAGAGCTCACCAATTAAAACCTCACGTTTGAGCTCAAGTCCCACCAAAAAAAAGAACACCGCCATCAGCCCATCATTAATCCAATGATGCGCATCTTTGGCAATGGCAAAGCTGCCAATTTGAATGGCAACCGGCGCATGAATAAAGGATTCATACCAGACGTTCAGCGGCGTATTGGCAATAATCATCGCCGCAATAGCCGCAAGCGCCAACACAATGCCGCCAGATGCCTCGAGGTCAAAAAACGCTTTCATTCTTCTTATTGCCATATCATCCTCTTTTACTAAATAGTCAGTAAGCCGATATAACCACTGGTTAGCAGCGGCTTATATCGCTGATAGCTTGCATCAGTCTCTCATAATTTCATCACTATGAGCAATAAAATGTCTCAAAACCGCATCCCTGCTATGATGCTCAACCTCTGTATTGCTAGCGTAGGATAAATAATACAGGTAAATGCTGAGCCCAAAATTAAGCGTTAGGACTTATCATTATCCTCTGTAGTGCTCGTATCCATAGCATCCTTATCGATGTTTTGGCGATTATGATTATTGCGCATTCTCTCATTTAATATGGATTCGGCATCGCGTTTACGCTCATTTAATAACTCTACTCGCGGATTGGCTGTATTAAATTTGCTTTGATTTTTGGCGACTTTGATAGTGCTTTGTTCTTTGACTAATTCAACATCGCCATCAGGCGCATAGCCATGATTGGGATTGCTATCACCCGTTGCCGTCTCAATATTTTTAACCTTATTATGGTTCATGTGGTCCGTGTTTTTGACAGTGTCAGGGCTATTTAAGGAACTACTGTTTAGCTGATTACTGTTTATAGGATTGTTATTTACCTGCTTACTATTTATGTTATGGCTATCAGCACTCGCTTGCGCTTTTGGCTGTCTGGCTTGCGCTGCCTTTTTAAGCTGCGCATAATCGGTGAGTTTATCCACCGCATTGGCTAAAGTATGCGGATTAAAACGCGCTTGCGCATGCTCTAGGTTCGCATCGAACACATCCGTCAACAGTGAATCAAAACGTAGCGCATTATAGTGAATCAGCTGCTCCGCTTCCGCCTCAGTAACTGCGCCGTTTTGGCTGGCATAGACCACATGATCCTCAAACGTTAAGCCCTCAAAACTGCCTTTGTGTTCTGCCTTTTTGAATTTTTGCCATAAGGGTTCAATCGCAAGTAAGCTCTGGTAGGCGTTTTCCATGCGTCCAGTGACATCATCCGGTTCAGTATTATAATAAACCATGGTTTTGAGGTAATCGCGAAAAGGGTTGTCTGCAAAGTCCGCCATAAATACCTCGCCTAATTGACGTTTTAGCGCGTCGCTGGGTGGGGTAAAAATACGCCCAGTAGGAAAAGTGATAAAGCTGACGACATTTGCCGCTAAGCGATTGGGGAAGTTGGCAAAAAAGGCTAAAAAGGCTTCTTGAATGCTATATAAGCTGTTTTGTAGCGCCACTTTGGCATGCAAACGCTCAGTTGCTGATTTGCCACCATATTCATAAAATTGCAAAATAGCGCTGGCAATAAATAAATGCCCATGAATATCAGCAAGGCGACCTGAGAGCATCTCTTTGCGTTTTAAATCGCCTGCTAGCAAGCCCAATGCCATATCGGCGGTGAGTGCAAAGCCAGCACTAAGGCGGTTAATATGCCGATAATAGGGACGGGTAAAGGTATCGGCAAAGTTTGGGGCATCATGGCTACCGCCAATGTAACCGGCGATAAAGGCTTTGGCACCGCGATTAAAGGTATAGCCTAAATGCTTAAAAAACAGGGTATCAAATTGGCGCAGTGCCGCGTCTTTATCGTCACTTTGGAGCAGTTGTAATTCATCAAATAGATACGGATGGCAGCGCATCGCCCCTTGTCCAAATATCATCAATGAGCGCGTCAAAATATTGGCGCCCTCAACGGTGATAGAGACGGGAATCGCTTGATAAGGAATCGCCAAAAAGTTGCGTGGACCCATTTGAATGGCGCGTCCGCCGACCACATCCATGCCATCATTGATGACCGCGCGCATGGTTTCGGTGGCGTAGTATTTTGCCATGGCGGTCATCACCGAAGGTGTGCCGCCTTGGTTTAGACCACAGGTGACCAGATGACGAAAGGCTTCAAGCATATACGTATGGCTGGCAATACGGCTGGTGGCGTCTTGGACGCCCTCAAATTTGCCGACGGAGATTTTGAATTGTTCACGCACTTTTACAAAGGCGCCAACGGATAAATAACTCATTTCACTGGCTGAGGTGGATAACGCCGGCAAGGAGATACCGCGCCCCACAGCTAAGCATTCCATCAGCATGCGCCAGCCGCGACCGGCGTTTTCAATGCCGCCGATGATATAATCGAGTGGAATAAACACATCGACGCCATCAACGGTGCCATTCATAAAAGGCGAGCCGCTTGGGTGATGGCGTGGACCTGTCATCACGCCTTTATGACTGGCAGGTACTAAGGCGCAAGTGATACCGTAATCGGTTTTATGGCTATCGCCCAGCAGACCTTCGGGGTCATACAGCTTAAACGCCAAACCGACCACCGTGGCAATAGGCGCAAGGGTAATCCAGCGCTTGGAGAAATTCATCCGCAGACCGAGCACTTCTTTGCCGTCATGAGTGCCGTAGCACACCACGCCCGTATCAGGAATAGCGCCTGCATCGGAGCCGGCTTCAGGACCGGTTAAACCAAAACAGGGAATCTCCGCACCCGATGCCAGTCCGGGTAACCAACGCTGCTTTTGGGCTTCCGTGCCATAATTCATCAACAGCTCGCCCGGTCCTAAGGAATTGGGCACCATGCAACTGACCGCTGCCGTCGGGGAGCGTGAGGCGATTTTGCTCATGACCCGACTTTGTGCGTAGGCGGTGAATGCTCGCCCGCCATACTCTTTGGGGATAATCAGTCCCAAAAAGCCATTGTCTTTGATAAATTGCCACGCCTCTGGGGATAAGTCTTGATAATCGTTATTAATTTGCCATTCATCGAGCAGCGCACATAAGGTTTCTACCTCATTATCGATGAAGCTTTGTTCTTCCTCAGACAGCTTAGGATAAGGATAGTCGGCGAATTTTTGCCAATTAGGCGCGCCCATAAACAGCTCTTTTTCCCACCAACTGCTGCCGGCATCCAACGCTTCACGTTCGGTGTCGCTCATGCTCGGCATAGCGCCGCCCAAGGCTTTATAGACAGGCTGAGTCATCAGAGTTTGGCGCGCGGTAGGGATTAATAATATCAAGCACACCGCGGCAATCGGCACGCCTACCACCAACGACCACGGGCTGATAAAGGCGGTAACCAACACCGTGATAATCGCCACGCTGCTCCCTGTCACCCGATTTAAAGACAGCAAAAAAATGGCTAAGACGACGGCTAGCTGAAGGAATATTGCCACAATAAATAAGCCAATCGCCATGACTGCCTCCTTAATAAAGTCTAAATAGATGGGGTGAGAGTAAATTGAGCGGCGCGTTTTTTATAATTTTTATCAGTGCCAGAGTATGGTGAGTGATAATCGCCACTGTCGTTATCGAGGTTACAAAAATATAGTGTTGCTGAGCCTTTAGCTACCTTTACATTTTATAAACATAGTCTGCGCTTTTAATATGAAAGGATTTGCAGATAATGCCAAGAGTGAAAGTGCTACTCTGTGTTGATGCTCTGTATCCGCTTAGCGCAAGCGTAGAGCAAATAAAGGCTATTAATAGCACTATTATGAAAATGGTGCTAGACAATTCTCGGCATAAGATAGAGTGTCATTGCGCCCAACGATGATGTGATCCACGAGGGCTATCTCTAATAAGTCACAGGCTTTTTTGAGCTCAGAGGTTAGTAGGTTATCGGCAGTAGAAGGCGTTGAGTCAGTATGCGGATGATTATGGGCGATGATAAGCTGGCTTGCGGCGTGAGTGAGGGCGTGGCGCAGCACATGCTTGATACAAACGGAGCACGAAGAGATGCCGCCGGTAAATAATATCTCAAAATTGAGCAAGTTTAGGGCATTATCTAAGCATAACACCGCAAAGACCTCGCGAGGCTCACCGCGCAATTGGGTGCTGATATAATCTTTGACCACTTGTGAGCGCCCCAGTGCTTGACCGGTTTTGAGCTGACTGTTGAGATAACGGGTGCCCATCTCTAGCGAGGCGAGCATTTGCGCGTATTTGGCAGGACCGATACCATGACAGGCAAGGACGGTTGCTTGTGGCGCGGCAAGTAACTCTGCCAGACTGCCAAACTGCTGTATCAAATGACGTGCCAGCTCTATGGCAGACTGGGCTTGCGTGCCAGTACGCAAAAATATTGCCAATATCTCGGCATCTGATAACTGTGCTGCCCCCAATTTTAACAGTCTTTCGCGCGGTCTATCATCTTCATGCCAGTCTTTAATCGCCATCGTACGTCCTTGTTTTTGTAAATACTGCGTTATAAATATCGCTTTATTGAGGATAAAGGGGTAAAACCTTAGCCAACTTATCGCATAATTGTTACTATAAGCGCAATTTTTACCTTTATCCTGCGTTTTTAAAATTCCCTATTACTACTATTGATGCCACGTCTATGTCAAATATTGTGCTTGCTATTACTGGCGGTATTGCCGCTTATAAATCTGCTATTTTTGCCCGTTTATTAATCAAAGCGGGGTTTGAGGTGCGGGTTATTATGACCACGGGCGCGCAAGCGTTTATTACCCCTTTAACCCTGCAAGCCTTGACGGGCAATGAGGTGCATACCTCACTGCTTGATGAAGCCGCTGAGGCAGGGATGGGGCATATCGAGCTTGCCAAGTGGGCGGATATAGTCATTATCGCGCCCGCGTCAGCCAACACTTTAGCACGGCTATCGATGGGTATGGCAGATGATTTGCTCACCACCGTTTGTCTGGCGACGACTGCGCCCGTTATCATCGCGCCGGCGATGAATCAGCAAATGTGGGCGCATCCCGCTGTTAATTTAAATGTACAGACGCTGCGCGATATGAATTATCACATTATTATGCCAGCCAGTGGCGAGCAGGCATGTGGCGATGTGGGTGCAGGGCGTTTGCCTGAACCTGAGCAATTATTGGCTGAAGTACAGCTGTTTTATGCGCAGCAAAGCACCCCGCAATTATTAGCCAATAAAAGGGTGGTGATTACCGCAGGTCCAACGGTTGAGGCGATAGACCCCGTACGTTTTCTGTCCAATCACTCAACAGGTAAGATGGGTTTTGCTTTAGCGCAAGCATGCGTGCGTGCAGGCGCTGAGGTTATCTTAATTACTGGCGGCAAAGTCGCTTTGCCAACCCCGCTTGGGGTCACCCGCATTGATGTATTATCCGCTGAGGATATGCTGATTGCTGCTCAGCAATGTGTCGATGGTACGCATAGTGCCTTAGCCTATGACAGTGATGAGGAGCATGACCACAATCATCATAATCATAATCATGACCATCACCACAGCCATGAGCATGGCGACTGTGACTGCGGTCACGATGGCGATGGTCATGAGGCGGCTAATAATGAGGCTCATACCGAATTAAACGCTGCTGAGGACTCTCAAAGCCGCAAAGCCGATATCTTTATCGCGACTGCCGCCGTGGCGGATTATCGTACTCTCGATGCCGCGCCGCAAAAAATCAAAAAGACCCAAGAAGTAATGACCCTAGAGCTGGTTAAAAACCCTGATATTTTGGCAACGATATCACTGGCGCATCCTGAATTATTTGTGGTGGGTTTTGCCGCAGAAACCCAAGATATTGAGCGTTATGCGCGGGGTAAATTGGTGGATAAAGATTTAGATATGATTGCTTGCAATGATGTATCGCGTGCCGATATTGGCTTTGCCAGTGATGATAATGCGATGCAAGTGTTTTTTGCCAAAGACTATGAGCATGATTCCGTCATTTTAGATAAAGCCAGTAAAGATAAAATCGCTGAGCAACTGACCACTATCATCGGTGAGACGTTGTGGCAGCGTTTTCAGGGTGCGCTTGATACTCACAATTGATAATGAGCCGTGATGTATGGGCGGTATCAAGTCATAAATGGGGGCTATCATGACCGATAGTGATAGCAGTCAAACCCTGATTTTATTAGCCATTTTTGCGCTTGCCTCGTTGCTGCATGGCATTAGTGGCATTGGGGTGACGTTGGTGACGACTACGGCGCTTGCCAGTATCTATCCGCTGCCGCAAGCGATTGTACTGGTGATTTTCCCGTCATTATTACTCAATGCGCTGACGTGGCTGGCAGGTGGTGGACGTAGTCTTTGGCAAAACTTCATCTATTATGGCAGGCGCTATTGGTTACTGGCATTGATGAGTTTGCTCGGTAGTCTGTTGGGCGCTCAGCTATTGCTATGGATAGATAGCGCTTATATCTTGCTGCTGTTGGCAGTGGTGATTGGCTATTATGTGATTAGTAGTTTGCTTGGCAAACAAATCCGCCTGCCCAATACCAAGCCGGTGCTGATTATGGTGGGGCTGAGCGCCGGTATTATTGGCGGCGCAACCAACGCCATGTCAACCATTTTACTGATGTATCTATTGTCCGCCACTGACGATAAAAACACTATCGCCAAGGTTGGCAATATGTGTTATTTTTTGGGAAAAATCGCCCAAATTATCGTCTTGCGTGAGCCTATTATGGCGCTCAGTGGTGACGAGTGGCAATTGATTGCGCTACTTTGCATAGTGTCTGTGCTGGCATTATTAATCGGTATTCGCCTGCGCCGTTATTTAGCGCAAGCCCGTTTTCGTCAGCTTATTTTATGGATATTGGCAGTGCTCGGGGTGCGGGTCGGCTGGCAGGGGGTGACGGCGTTTATCTAGCTATTATGTTTTGCTAATAAAAGCAGTGGTTAATGACGAGTTGTTTTTAACTAAAATAAATCTCTTGTGCCACCCGAAAGGTATTGCAATGCGCCTCGACCACATCGTTGATATCCTCTGAATAGCCGCCGCCCATCACCACCGCCACGGGGATATTTGCCGACTTTGCTTGACGCAACACGTACTCATCCCGCGCTTTGCAGCCGGCTTGGGTTAAGCTGAGTTTACCCAGTTTATCGGTGGCGAGCACATCGACTGCAGATTGATAAAATATCATATCAGGATTCACTTGCGATATAAGGCGCGGCAATGTCTCCCTTAAAATACGCAAATATTCCTCATCACCAGTGTCATTATCCAGCTCAATATCCAAATCTGAGCGCTCTTTACGAAACGGATAATTCTTAGCGCCATGCATACTAAAGATAAAAACCCGCGGCTCATTTGCCATAATACGGGCATTGCCATTGCCTTGATGCACATCCAAATCAACCACCAAAATCTGTTGCGCTTGCCCGCGCATCAGCAGTAAATTACTGGCGATACAGACATCATTAAACACACAAAAGCCCTCGCCGTGGTCGGCAAAAGCATGATGCGTACC
>DAIPIF010000017.1:0-16855 GCA_036770925.1 Psychrobacter sp. | reverse complement strand
GTTCTTCTTCCCAGAAGGCGGCGGTTTCTTCCTTGAGCCACCAAACTTTGAGACTGCAAACTCACTGAAGACCCCTGCTCATATTGCACCGGTTTGGTATTACACGCCTTTTTATGCCATCTTACGTGCGGTTCCAAATAAGCTCGGTGGTGTTATTGCGATGGGCGCAGCGATTGCGGTATTGTTCTTGATACCATGGCTCGATAGATCTCCTGTACGCTCAATACGCTATAAAGGTATCTTATCGAAGATTGCTTTGACTGTGTTTGCCATTAGCTTTGTGGTACTGGGTTATTTAGGGGCAACCCCATCGACGCCAACAGCGACACTTATGGCGCGTATATTCACCATTCTTTATTTCTTATTCTTCTTATTAATGCCGTTTTATACTGCGATTGAGAAGTGTAAACAGCCACCAGAACGCGTTACCGGAGGTCACTGATGAACACGCTAATTAAATCCCTAGCTGGTCTAGGCTTAGGCGCGGCATTGACCTTGTCTGCTAGTACGGCGATGGCGGCAGGTGGTGGCTGTGGTACTTTCACCAATGCTGATGGTGCAGTAGAAACCTTAGCTTGTAGCACAGCCCCGATTGATTTTACTAATAAGGGTTCGCTACAAAACGGCGCGAAGATGTTTATGAACTATTGCGCAGGGTGTCACTCTGCGCAGTATGTGCGTCATTCACGTATCGCTAAAGACTTAGAGATTCCACCTGAGTTGGTTGAGAAGTATTTGATGGTGACCACCGATCAAATCGGGGATCATATTAATGCTGAGATTGACCCTGAGATTCAGGCATCATGGTTTGGCGCAGCGCCTCCAGATTTGTCGCTTGAGAACAGACTGCGTGGCGATGATTGGGTTTATACTTATTTACTGTCATTCTATGAAGACCCAAGCCGTCCTTGGGGCGCGAATAACTTAGTGCTCGCAAACGCGGCGATGCCTCATGTCTTGCATAATCTACAACAAGACTTGAGTAAAGAGGAGTTTGAATCTGAGGTCGGCGACTTAGTCAACTTTATGGCGTGGATGGGCGAGCCTGTACGCCATGACCGTCAAGTGATGGGCTTCTTTGTTATTTTATTCTTACTGGTTCTACTGATACCTGTCTATCTACTGAACAAAGAGTTCTGGAAAGACGTTAAGTAAGCCTATATTAGAGTAATACATGCTTATTGTTTAATAAAAAGCACTACTTCGGTAGTGCTTTTTTGTGGTCTGGCAGGTATGCTCACATACTTAATAATAGCGATGGCATAGCAGTTACGCATGCTATCTTGATAAAATAGCCGACTTTGTTTACGATGGCAGTCTTATCTACTAACTGTAGGCTTTCATGATTAATGCAAATGACATTCCAAGTAGTCAGCTGATTTTATACGCTGATGATGGCTACGATAGTCATGTCGTGCGCCTATTACTTGAAGAGAAAAATCTGGCTTATTATTTATCACGCTTGCACTCAGAGCGCCCTGAGGATTTGACTGAATTAAATCCTTATCATACCCTGCCGGTATTACAGCAGCGCGAGATTGCGCTGTATGAGATAAATGTCATTTTTGAGTATTTAGAAGAGCGCTACCATACGAATAAGCTCTTGCCCGATACACCGCAAGAGCGCGCGCAGTTTCGCCAATTGGCGTGGCGCATTCAACGCGATTGGTTGGTACTCGGTAAGCGGCTGCTGATGCATCCTGATAGCTTCAATAAAGCACAAGCGGACGTAGCTAAAAAACAGCTGGCAGATTCGCTGATTACCTTATCCCCGCTATTTGCCCATAAGCCCTACTTTATGGCGGACAGTTTTGGCTGGTGTGATGTGCTGTTAGCCCCGTTATTATGGCGTTTGGAGGAGATGGGTATCATTTTACCACGGGCGATTAGTCGTCCCTTATTAGACTATCAAACGCGGATATTTGAGCGCGCTAGCTTCCAGAAAAGTATTAAATAATTTATGGCTATACCTTGTATTTTTTATTTACATAAAGTGAATGCTGAATAAACCATAGTGCCTTTTTAACATAGGAAATTATCAGATGAGTGAAATGACTTCTATTACCCCAACCCGCCCCTATATGGTACGCGCTATTTATCAATGGATAGAAGACAATGCGCTCACGCCATATCTGCTGGTCGATGCCACTGCTGAGGATGTGCAAATTCCCGTTGAACATGTGCAAGACGGTCGCATCGTGCTCAATATAGCCAGTCGTGCGACAGGTAATATGAGTATGGAGAATGACTACATCCGCTTTAGTGCGCGCTTTGGTGGGGTATCACAAGAGATTTGGGTGCCGCTCAATGCGGTCTTAGGTATCTATGCCAAAGAAAATCAGCAAGGGATGTTTTTTGACCCGACTGAGTATGATAACTATCAGCCAGAAGAGGAGCCATTTACCTCGACGGCTAAGCAAGGCAAATCTGCGACAGCTTCTAAGCCAAAACGCGCTAACAAAGCGGGACTGAAGGTTTTAAAATAATCAACATAGCCAAAAATTTAATCATAAAAAAGCCAGACGCATGATAAACGTCTGGCTTTTTTAGGTTTAAACTGACCCGTATTAACGTATTAACGTATTAACGTATTAACGTATTAACGTATTAACTGTGATGGATACTGACTGATGGTGGTGAATGTCACATCATCGATTTGTTGTACCACATAAGTGGGGCGTTCTAACACTGCATTAAATGCTGTTACCACCTCAGCAGGGCTCTTGGCAAAGCTGATGTCTCCCTCAGTCTTATCAGCGTTATAATCAATACGGATATCCGCTTGATATTGGCTAATCAGGCTTTGAACAATAGGGCTTTGCAAATCGGCGACGGTTAATTGGGTCTCGTTTTCATAAAATGCTTCACCAGCATAAATATGAGCATCTGCACGATATTGCGCTATCACATCATGGGCATCGTGGGTGAACCAAATACTGTCTGAATAACCCGAGGGGTCTTGTGGCATGTAGCCTTGTTCGGCAGTATATATCACATAACGTGGGGCGCTGGCGACATATTCTTTGAGGATATAGTGGTTACTTTGTGCCAATTGCAAAAAAGTTAATAATTGCTTATCGCTCATATCATTAATAGGCACATCTTCAGCATCAAAAAAACTGCTGTCATCGACTGATAATGGTAAGCCACAGTCGTTTTTTATAAAGGCAATGATGTCTTTATACTGCTCGGTACTCAATTCACCGTTACAAAAGGTGCTTAAATTACCCAGATAATACTCATCATTTAAGGAGTCTCGCTCAAGCGCTGCCCAATGTTGCTCAGCAGTTTGCTCATCATCTACGATTGCATATAACGTGGCATGATGATGGTCGGCATCATACCATTCATCATTGTACATAAAGTCAAACTTGTGAATGGCGTATTTTTTACTCATAACAGACAATCCTTATCTTATTAGTGGGTGGGTTGAATCATTTATTGATAAATAAACAGTAATCATTGCAGGGGTGACATTGATTTAATGCACCAACTTTGCAGACGGTGGATAATCGTTGCCATTATCCATCCATAGCTCAAACGCCATATCAGCAAATATACTACTGCCTGATAAATTAAACTCAGTAATGGCTGGTAAACTCATATTCAGTTCTGCTATTTTTGGGATAATATCTAACATAAACCAACTGTTATGAGTCAATAATAACGATTTTAATTGTCCAGTGATGGCTAACGGTGACAGCAATAAACGGCTCAATGGCGGATTGTTCATGGCAAAATCGGCATGGAATTGTTCAATATTGCGCTTTTGCGCAGCACTAAGCTCACCTTGTATCGCCTGTACAAAATCTCCAATAGTCGGAATAAAACGATGGCGGAAATCAATCAATAAATGGTCTTTTTCACACAAGTCTTTGATATCAACCTCATTGCCATCGCTATTGATTAAGGTATGCCCAAAGATGGGCAGCACAATCTCATTCACCGCCCACATGGTATGAAAAATACGATGACGATTGTCGCTACATAAATTTTTGGTATTGTCGATAAATTGATGGATGGCGATATAATCACTGGGCTGACCACCACGGCGGCGGGCGGATATTTGGGCATGTTTGATTGAATTCATAAAAATGCGCTCATAAGTAAGCTATCGTGACCATAATCGTAAATTTGTCGATTGAAATCGAATATGCGCCTACTATAACAAGCTTTTATACTGAAAATAAAGCATTAAAAAAAGCAACACGCCAATGATTGTCGTGTTACTTTTAATCTCTAAATCCTAAAGTTGATTAGACTCTAAGCTAAGCTTTGGGCAAGGTCACACCACGCTGACCTTGATATTTACCACCACGGTCTTTATAACTGGTCTCACAGACATCATCGGCATCAGATTGAAAAAACAGCATTTGTGCCACCCCTTCACCAGCATAAATACGTGCCGGCAAATTGGTGGTATTACTAAACTCTAGGGTCACATGCCCTTCCCACTCAGGCTCTAGCGGGGTGACGTTGACGATGATACCGCAGCGTGCATAGGTGGATTTGCCCAGACAAATGGTCAGCACATCACGGGGAATACGAAAATACTCCACCGTACGGGCTAAAGCAAAGGAGTTGGGCGGAATGATACATTCATCACCGATAATATCAATAAAGCTTCTTTCATCAAAATTCTTGGGGTCAACGACGACAGAATGCACATTGGTAAAGACTTTAAATTCAGGAGCGCAGCGCACATCATAGCCGTAGCTTGACGTGCCATAACTGATAAGGCGCTCGCCGGCATCATTAAAGCGCACTTGACCGGCTTCAAACGGCTCAATCATGTTCTGCTCTGCAGCCATTTGGCGAATCCAGCGGTCAGATTTAATCGACATTACTTTTCCTTAAAATATAACGATAAATTTGGGGCATTTGCGATATGGGTTTATAACAGGCAAGCGCTTACGGCTCATCCCTATTATCTTTAACGTCGTGAGTGTAAAGAAAATTCACTCAAAAAGCCATGCTAAAAAATACGCTTATCGTCAGTAGGCTTGGCAAATTTATCAATATTGGCTTCGATATTTTTGGCAATATTAAGATAATAAGCAGCAAACTCATCCTTTACTAAGACACTCGGCTCGCCTTTATCCACTTGGGCACGGATACCACTGGCTAGTGGCAATTGCCCTAATAACGGCACATGATATTGCTCAGCGATTTGCGCGCCGCCGCCTTCGCCAAATATCGCTTCGGTATGATTGCAATTGCTACAGGTATGCAGCGCCATATTTTCTACCACACCCAATACGGGAATATTGGTTTTATTAAACATCTCGATACCTTTTTGGGCATCAAGCAGGGCAATATGCTGCGGGGTGGTAACGATAACCGCGCCCGTAACGGGAATACGCTGCGCTAAGGTCAGCTGAATATCGCCCGTACCCGGTGGCATATCAATCACCAAGTAATCAAGCTGCGGCCACATGGTTTGGTTATATAGCTGCATGAGGGCACCAGTGGCTTTAGGACCACGCCATGCCACTGGTGTATTATCACCCTCAAGCAAACTACCGATAGACAGCATGGCTAAACCATGTGCGTCAATAGGGACAAATTGCTCGTTTTCAAGCTCGGGTTTTATATGAGCTACGCCAAGCATCGCTGGCATACTAGGACCATAAATATCGGCATCTAAGACGCCAACGCGATGACCTAACTGCTGCAATGCCAAAGCGATATTGACCGTGGTGGTTGATTTACCGACGCCACCTTTGCCCGATGCGACCACGATGATATGGCGAATACGCGGATGTGCGGCGAGCGCTGCTTGAGTAGGTGCTGCTTTGGTAATGGGCGCTTCTGCCTTTGTTGGGATACTACTGGCTGACGCATCACTGGACGTTGCCATCGCATCGATGGTTTTGGGCATCGCTGACGGCGCTTGTGGCAAGCTTGAGCCGGCACCTTTTGCCGCAGCTGGCAGCCGCACATTCATATGAATGACTTTGATGCCCTGTGGATGGAGCAATTCACCAAGCTCTTGCTGGATAATCTCAGGGTCACACTCGGCAGGCAGCCGCAAATCTAGCGTTAATGCTTCACCATCACGCTCAACGCCTGTGACCATGGTCACCAAACTGACATCTCCCACATAATAATCAAGGAGTACTTTATCTACCGCGTTATCCCGTGCCGCTCGCTGCTGCGAGGTTTCGTATTTTTCAGAGGTGATTTTTTTAATAAAATTAAACATGACACATTGCTACCTTGTTATCTCAATAGGTTCATTTTTATGCATAAGTTCGCTTACAGGCAAGCACACTTGTCTATGTTCAGTGTAGCTCAATGAGCACTATAAAAAAACCACACTGTCAGTAGGTGGGAGCGTTTACAACAGAATTAGACCGTTATTTTAGCCGCATTTTAAGGCATAAAGCGCTAAACGTAAGCACCCACCCTAACCTATTGGCAAAAACTTTGAGGCAATAAATAAGTAAATCAGCACCCCTGAGGCATCACTTATCGAGGTAATCAACGGCGCACTCGCCGTCGCAGGGTCAAAACCTACTTTGCTTAGCACAAAAGGTAGACTCATACCAATGACACTGCCAATCATCACCACACACATCATGCTCAGCGCCAGTACTAGAGATACCGTGGCATCCCCGCGTACATAGCCGATAAGTGCGATAGCCACTGCCATCGTACTACCTAGCAATAACGCAACTAAGGCTTCACGTCCAAGCAGGGAAAACCAGTCGCGCATCACGACATCACCCGTTGCGAGCGCCCGCACCATCAAGGTTGCTGACTGTGAGCCGGCATTACCGCCACTATCCACCAATAACGGTAAGAAAAACACCAGTACTAAGTTGGCGGCAATCACATCTTCAAAATTGGCAATACTCAGTCCTGAAAGCAAGTTACCAAACACTAAAAATACCAGCCAAAACACACGCTTACGATATAGCATGGTAATGCTGACGTCTTTTAGGCGACCGACCATCGTCGAGACACCGCCCGACTTATGAAAGTCATCGGTTGCCTCATCACTCGCCACATCCATCGCATCATCGTGAGTGACGATACCGACCAAAGCACCATTGACATCGGTAATAGGTAGGGCAATTAAGTCATAACGGGCGACGGTTTTGGCAACGTCTTCTTGGTCATCACTCACCTCACAAGAGATGACCGAGCTGACCATAATGTCACCAATGAGCTGCTCTGGTGACGCTAAAATAAGCACTCTTAATGAAACCACTCCTAGCAGCTGACGGTTGTCATCAATCACATACGCGTGATAAATCGTTTCGGCATCAGGGGCTTCTAGTCGCAGGGCGTCCAATGCTTCAGCCACAGTCATCTCAGCGCGTAAGGTGGCATAATCAGAGCTCATTAAAGCACCGGCCGTACGCTCTGCATAAGAAGATAATCTGCGAATATCTTCACGCTCTGCTTGCGCCAATGCCGGCAGCAAAGCATCACGCTGCTGTTGATTGAGGTGCTTATAGAGGTCGGTGCGCTCATCAGAGGGCATCTCGCCAATCAATACCGCCATGCTATCACGCGGGAATTTATGCGCCATAGCCACCTGAATATCGGGCTCCAGATAAGAAAATATCGTCGAGCGATTAGGCAAGCGCTCAAGCAATTGCCATGCCAGTGTCGGCTCAATCAGCGCCAGCACATCGGCAATATCAATAGGTCGTAAATCTTGAACCGCATCAACCGCTTGTTCAAAGTGTTGTAGCTCAGCAGCACGGCTTAGGGTTAATGCTAGGGCGTCATGGTTCATTTTTTACTCCGTGCGCCCTAAGATGGCGCAAACGCTCATAAAAAAGAGCCAATAGGATTGGCTCAAGATAATATAAAATAGGATGCTAATGCAATAGCCTTTTATTAGCAAGGTTATAGCTATTGAATCATACAATAGCCATACCTTGACTTAATTCATAAACCAACCATGACTGGCAACGATAGACTGTCCGGTAAATACATTGGTTGGGAATGCGGCTAAAAATAGCGCCAATTGGGCAATATCATCGACCGTCGTAAATTCTTTATCCACCGTATTAACCAGCATAATATCGTTGACCACTTCTTCTTCGCTGATGCCTTTCTCTTTCGCTTGTTGCGGAATCTGTTTTTCTACCAAAGGCGTTTTGACAAAACCGGGGCAAATCACATGCGCGCGCACATTATGTGCCGCACCTTCTTTTGCCAGCACACGGCACAGACCTAACAAGCCATGCTTGGCGGTGACATAAGGTGCTTTATAGTGTGAGGCTTCATGAGAATGTACTGAACCCATATAAATGACCGTACCGCCTTTATCGTCTTTATACATGTGTTGCAGCGCAGCTTTGGTGGTCAAAAATGCCCCATCTAAATGGATAGCCAGCATCTTTTTCCAATCAGTAAATGCCATTTTATCAATGGGACTGATAATTTGGATACCGGCGTTAGACACCAGAATATCAATACCACCAAAAGCATCAACCAACTGCTGCACCCCTTCATTGACAGCGTCTTCAGAGGTGACATCCATAGCGATAGCTAAGGCTTGACCGCCTGCTGCCTTAATAGCAGCAACCGCTTTTTGTGCCGCTTCCAGATTGATATCAGCGATACCCACTGCTGCGCCTGCCTTGGCATAAGTCTCAGCGATATCACGCCCGATACCACTCGCAGAGCCTGTCACGAGCGCTACTTTACCACTCAAGTCTTGCTGTAATTGCGTTGCCATATCTGTCTATTCCTTTATCAAATGGCTTGATTAAATACGCTTGCCGAGCCTCTTTATTGAGTGATGGTGACAGGCGTTTTTTGTTGTAATTCATCAAAGCTGACGCCGTCTGCCAGCTCCACCAGTTTTAGACCATTATCGGTCACATCCAATACCGCAAGCTCAGTAATAATACGATCCACCACGCCTTTACCAGTTAAAGGTAGCGCACACTCTGCAAGAATTTTGGGCTCGCCGTGTTTATTGACTTGCTCCATCAGGACGATGACGCGCTGCACCCCTGCGACCAAATCCATCGCCCCGCCCATACCTTTGACCATCTTTTTGGGTATCATCCAGTTAGCCAAATCGCCTTGTTCAGACACTTCCATCGCGCCCAGTATCGCCAGATTAACATGCCCACCACGAATCATCGCAAAGGAATCTGAGCTACCAAAATAGCTGGCGCCTGTGGCAGCCGTGACGGTTTGCTTGCCGGCATTAATCAAATCAGCGTCAACCTTATCCTCAGTCGGAAACTCGCCAATACCTAATAAACCGTTTTCGGACTGTAACCAAACATCCATCCCTTCAGGAATATAGTTGGCGACTAAGGTTGGCAAACCTATGCCTAAATTAACATAATAGCCATCTTGTAACTCTTGTGCGGCGCGCTGCGCCATCTGCTCTCTTGTCCATGCCATGTGACTGTCCTTATTTTATCTCTATATATTTAATGGTCATAAATGCGGATATTATGGTTGTATAACGTTGTCAGCTTTATGCTTCTGTCGCTGACTTGGTGGTGACTTTTTCAATACGCTTTTCGGGGCTAGCATTGAGCACAATGCGCTGTACATATATCCCCGGCAGATGAATCTCATCAGGGTCTAAGCTGCCTGTTTCTACGATTTCCTCGACTTCAGCAATCGTGATTTTGCCTGCCATTGCACAGTCTGGATTAAAGTTACGTGCGGTTTTATTAAATATTAAGTTGCCCGCCTTATCCGCTTTTTTTGCTTTGATAAGGGCGACATCAGCGGTCAGTGAATGCTCAAGTATATAAGTACGTCCCTCAAAATCACGAGTTTCTTTACCGTCAGCGATAAGGGTGCCAACACCCGTTGCGGTATAAAATGCCGGAATACCTGCACCGCCGGCGCGTAGTTTTTCGGCGAGCGTGCCTTGCGGGGTCAGCTCGACCTCTAACTCACCTGCCAAATACTGACGCTCAAATTCTTTATTTTCACAACATAAGATGAAATCATTTTTTTAATTTGCCGCGTTTGTAATAATAATCCAAGCCCAAAATCATCGACGCCCGCATTATTACTGATACAAGTCAACTCTTTTGCGCCACTATCACGCAGCGCTTCAATGAGCGCCTCAGGTATGCCGCACAGTCCAAACCCGCCAATCGCTAAGGTTTGACCATTCTTAATGACGCCCTCTAACGCTTCCTCAGCACTAGGATATACTTTTGATTGACTCATGCTTCGCTCCTTGCAAGTCGAGTATTTTTATTCAGTGTTAAAAATATTAGGTATTAAAAATATTAGCTATCGAAAAACTGACGGTTTAAACCGTCTATTTAAAGTAACACATATCGTATCACTATATTATGCATAGTTACTTTATTAAGCTAGCATACTATTGTCTGTATCACTAGAGAATAACTTTGCAAAAAAAATAGCAAAAAACTAACAATTGCCAATTTATCCCAGCAAAACGCTTAGACCCTAACGCTGGGTTATATAGCGCTGATGACTGAGAATATTTATGCTATTGACCCGCTTATATAATCCATCCATACTCAGAATATCGAATAATGCCAAGGAGAGGCGCTCATGTTCAGTACACTTGCGATTGTTATCACCTTATTATTATTGATGTTCTTTGCTTATCGTGGCTATTCTGTGCTGATTTTAGCACCGATTATGGCAATACTAGCCGTATTTTTATCCGGCGATTTTTTAAGTAGTATCCCCGCTTATACTGATGTCTTTATGGGTGCATTAAGTGGATTTTTACTAAAATTCTTCCCCATATTTTTATTAGGGGCGCTATTTGGGCGCTTGATGGCAGACTCAGGAGCAGCAACGGCGATTGCCAAAACGGTGGTCGAAAAACTTGGTGCGAGCAAAGCGATTTTGGCAGTCATCTTGGTTTGTGCTATCTTGACCTATGGCGGCGTATCCCTATTTGTAGTAGCCTTCGCTATTTATCCTATCGCCAAAGATTTATTCAAAGCGGCTGATATTCCTAAGCGCTTGATTCCAGCCGCCATTGCATTAGGCTCATTTACCTTTACCATGACTGCGTTGCCGGGTACGCCTGCGATTCAAAACGCCATTCCCATTCCTTATTACAACACCAACGTCTTTGCTGCGCCTATTTTAGGTATTATCGGTGGGGCGATTATGTTTATCGGCGGTTGGTTATGGCTACAATCGCGGGCAAAAAAAGCCAGTGCCGCAGGCGAGGGCTATGGTCAACATGAAGATGAAGACGCCGGTGTTGGCGGTATTGATGCTAAAAAACCGCCTACCCGTGATGGGGAGGCGCTGCCTCAACCGCTACAGCAGACCTCATTTACTGTCGCGATGATTCCATTGGTCTTGGTCATCGCACTGAACGCCCTTCTGACTTATCTTATTTTTCCAGCGATGGATTTTACTGCCTTACAAACGCAATTCCCTGACCTCAATATTGCAGGCTCACTGGGTTTATGGTCAATTATTATCTCTTTAGTAATCGCTATTGGGGTACTGATTGTACTGCGTATCGGTCATTGGAACGATTTACAAAAAACCATCAACCGCGGTACTTACGACTCTATGTTGCCGATTTTCAATACCGCCTCAGAAGTGGGTTATGGCGCGGTTATTGCCTCACCTGCAGGTTTTCTGATCATTCGTGACAGTATCTTAAACCTAACACCTGGCAACCCACTTATCTCAGAAGCCGTCGCCATGACGACCCTTGCAGGGATTACTGGTTCATCCTCTGGAGGATTAAGTATTGCGCTATCCACCCTTGGCGATGATTATTTGCGGATGGCGGTTGAAGCAGGGATTAACCCTGAGCTGATGCACCGTGTTGCCGTGATGGCAGCAGGCGGTTTGGATACACTGCCCCATAGTGGCGCAGTCATTACCTTACTGGCGATTTGTGGTTTGACCCATAAGCAGTCTTATCTAAACGTAGCAGTGGTCACTATGGTTATCCCGCTCATTGCGGTAGCGGCTATCATTATTTTGGGTACTTTATTTGGCTCATTTTAAACGGTTTGTGGGCTAAAACTGATAGGAAATCCTGCTATAACCCACTTAGCCTAGTGCTTGGTGGGTTTTTGGTCACTGATATCTAGATAATTGGCAAGCACTATCACAAATTCAGTCAATTTACGGTATCATAGACACATTTTTTAGACTCTATAAATTTGAGCTTGCTCGTTTAAAAGCTATAAACCTACTTATCAAAATGAAGGTGATGAAAGTGCGTGAGATTTTAGTAACCAGTGCCCTGCCCTATGCCAATGGTGATATCCATTTGGGGCACCTTGTAGAATATATTCAAACTGACATTTGGGCACGCGCGATGAAAGCGCAAGGTCATCAGGTGACGTACGTTTGCGCCGATGATGCTCATGGTACGGCTATTATGCTCAAAGCAGAAGAAAACGGCATCACCCCTGAAGAGCAAATTGCTACCGTAAAGGCGGCTCATGAAGCTGATTTTGCAAAATTTTTGATTGAATTTGATAATTATCACAGCACTCACTCAGAAGAGAATAAACATTTTTCAGAGCTGATTTATCGCCGACTTGATAGTGCTGGACATATCTCCACCCGCGATGTGAAACAATTATTTGACCCTGAAAAGCAGCTATTTTTAGCGGATAGATTTGTCAAAGGCACTTGTCCTGAATGCGATGCGCCAGACCAATATGGCGATAACTGTGAAGTGTGCGGCACTACTTATGATGCCACTGAGCTCAAAAATCCGCACTCGACCTTATCAAATGCCACGCCCATTCTAAAAAGCTCTAAGCATTACTTCTTTGATTTGCCAGAATTTGAGCCATTTTTAAAAGATTGGACCCGCAGCGAAAAGCGCTTGCAAACGTCGGTCGCCAATAAACTGCAAGAATGGTTCGATGCCGGTCTGACCAGTTGGGATATCTCGCGTGATGCACCCTACTTTGGCTTTCAGATTCCTGATACGCCAAGTGATGAGCCGGATAAGTATTTTTATGTCTGGCTCGATGCACCTGTGGGCTATATGGCAAGCTTCCAAAACCTATGCAAGCAGCGTAAAGGCGGCGATAATGAGCTCGACTTTGAGCGCTATTGGGCGGCGGATAGTGAACATAAAACCGAGGTTTATCATTTCATCGGTAAAGATATCGTTTATTTCCATGCGTTATTTTGGCCGGCGATGCTTGCCGGCAGTAATTTCCGCACCCCAACTGGGGTCTTTGCTCATGGATTTTTGACAGTCAATGGCGCAAAAATGAGTAAGTCTCGCGGCACCTTTATAAAGGCTGAAACTTACGCTGAGCATTTGCATCCTGAATACTTGCGTTATTATTTTGCCAGTAAGCTCTCTGATAAAGTCGAGGATATCAACCTTGATTTAGAAGACTTTATGCAAAAGGTTAATTCTGACTTGGTGGGTAAAGTGGTCAATATCGCCAGTCGCAGTGCTGGATTTTTGGTGAAAAAATACGATGGTATGCTCACCGAGGTCTGCGCTGAACCGGCATTATTAAACGATATCACCAAAACCGGCGACGAAATTGCCGCCGCTTATGAGAACCGCGAATTCTCAAAAGCCATGCGTTTGATTATGCAGTGTGCTGATAAGGCGAATGAATATATCGATGACAAAAAACCGTGGGCGCTGGCAAAACTAGAGGGCACAGAGCAAGAAGTGCAAGAGGTTTGCTCAGTGGCGATTAATATTTTCCGTCAATTGATGGTTTATTTAGCGCCGGTATTACCAGAGCTGACGGACAATGCCAAAGCGTTTTTGAATATTGATAGTTTGAGCTTCCACAGCCGTAATGACTGGCTACTGGGGCATCAGATTAATAAGTTTAAACCACTCATGCAGCGGATTGATGAAAAAGATGTTGCCGCGATGCTGGAGGCGTCAAAAGCCTCTTTGGCGCAAGATACTGACAGTAGCGCACCGGCTGCCGTAGCCTCTGTAACACCTGCAGAATCTGCTGAAAAGTCACCTGCAACCACCGATTATATCGACATTAAAGACTTTGCCAAATCTAAGATGACCGTGGCGCATGTTTTAGCCTGTGATTATGTCGAAGGGGCGGACAAATTACTGCAACTTACTTTAGATGTCGGCGAAGAGAAACCGCGCAATGTGTTTAGCGGTATTCGTCAATTTTATGAGCCGGAACAGCTACAAGGTAAAAAGGTGATTTGCGTCACCAATCTTGCCCCGCGTAGCATGAAATTTGGGGTATCAGAAGGCATGGTACTGTCAACGGGTAACCCTAAAACAGGGCTGACGGTAGTGACGTTGCCAGATGCCTGCGTTATCGGTGATACCTTAGGTTAAAAGGGTTAAAAGGGCTAAAAGCTTAAGAAACTAAAAGGCGCAAAAGTTACCCGCTGCCTTATACAACCTCATCATGAGCCAACGCTAGAAAAGATGTCCTGTATGGGCATCTTTTTTATCATGCTGTTTTATTGGCGGCGGATGAGCGCTATAATTTAACTTTTTATTGCGCTTCGTTACATTGCTGTCATAATATGAGTCATAACGAGCCTAACGACCGAAATAACAGCACAGATGACGGTGACCTCAGCCCCTTGCCGCTACATTTAAGCCGACATCAATAACGCTATGGGTATACGGCTCAGCGTCTGCCTTGTATTTTCTAACCTAAGAGTTCACCTAATAATGATTATCGCTACTACTTTACGCCAAAGCCTGTACGGCGCTGCTATCAGTGCCATTACGATGTTTGGTCTAATCGGCTGCTCGAACTCCGCGACAGAAACCACGACTGCGGATAACAGTGCCGTGAGCGGCGATAAACCTGCCAAAAATATCGCCATTACCCAGATTGTCGAGCACCCCTCATTGGATGAGATTCGCCGCGGTATCGTTGATGAGTTGGCGGATAATCGCTATATAGAGGGCGAAAATCTCACGATTAACTTTCAAAGTGCACAAGGTAATCTTGCCACTGCAGGACAAATTGCCAAACAGTTTGCCGGTGATTTGCCCGATGCGATTGTCGCCATCTCAACCCCATCAGCGCAATCTATCGTCTCATCGACTAAGACGGTGCCGATTATTTATACCGCTATCTCAGACCCGCTTGCCGCCAAACTGATTGATGCGAGTAATGTGCCGGTGCAACCGAATGTCACTGGCTTATCAAGTCAATTACCGATTGAGCCGCAGTTGGATTTGATTCAACAAATTGCACCCCATGCCAAAACCATTGGTTATGTCTATAGCCCCGGTGAGGCAAACTCAGTCACCGTGCTCAATCAGCTTAAAGCAGCAGCGCCTGCACGCGGACTTAACATATTGGATGTAACCGCCAATCGCCCGACCGATGTGGCAATGGCAACGCGTAGCCTTGATGGTCGTGCTGACGTTATTTATACCTCTCTTGATAATAATGTCGTCTCCGCTTTTGAGGCGATGGCAAGTGCCGCTAATGAGCTCAAAATCCCTGTGATTGCCTCAGATGAATTCAGTGTCAGACGCGGTGCAACAGCAGCGCTTGGGGTCAATGATTATGACTTTGGGCGCGTCACTGGCAAAATGGTCTATCGAGTATTAAACGGTGAAAAGACTGAAACCATCGAGCCGCAAGTCATGAACAAATTGACATTATATATCAGCCCAAAACATGCCAAAGCCCAAGGGGCTGAGCTATCGGCGGAGGTGCTAAAAAACGCCATCAATGTCGATACGATTAATACGACAGGCGACGCGCCAAGCAGTCGTCAATAGCGATTATTTATTCTTATAACTATTTATCCTTATAATTATCGTACGGATGTACGGACACACTATTATCCTTAGGAGTAACAGACATGTTATATCAAAATCGTTTTGCCAAAGCTTTACTGTGGGGCGGTGTTTGTACCGCTGTGTTGAGCGGTTGTAGTCAGTCGGCACAAGACACCTCTGCCGTTGATGGCGCATCAAGCACCGATGCCAAAACAGCCGTGCAGACCGTATCTATCACCGCTATCGTTGAGCATCCGGCGCTGGATGATGTGCGTAAAGGCGTCATTGATGAATTGGCAGAACAAGGCTTTACTGATGGCGAAAACCTAAAGATTAATTTTCAAAGTGCTCAAGGCAATACCGCGACTGCCGGACAGATTGCCAAGCAATTCGTCGCTGATGAGTCCGACGTTATCGTGGCTATCGGCACGCCCTCAGCGCAGTCAGTTGCCGCCGCGACCAGTAGTATTCCCCTCGTATTCTCGGCAGTGACGGATCCTGTGGAGGCTAAGCTTGTCCCTAAACTTGATGGTTCAGGTACTAACGTCACTGGCGGCTCTGATGCGCTCCCTTATGAGCCGCAGATTGAATTGATGCGCCAGATTATCCCTAATCTCAAAAATGTCGGTTATGTTTATAGCCCAGGTGAAGTCAACTCGACCATTATCCTAAAGAACCTAAAAGAGAAGCTGACGCCACTCGGTATCACCGTCCATGAAGCGCCCGCCGCACGCAGTAACGATATTGCAATGGCAGCGCGCAGCCTTGAGGGACGCGTCGATATGATTTACACCTCAACCGATAATAACGTGGTGTCCTCTTATGAGGCTCTGTATCAAGTTGCCAAAGAAAGCAAAATCCCGTTAATCGCCTCTGACACCAGCTCGGTGGCACGTGGCGCTGTTGCGGCATTAGGGGTGGATTATTATGTACTGGGTCGCGAAACAGGCAAAATCGTGGTGCGTATCCTAAATGGCGAAAAAGCAGGTGATATTCCTGTTTATACCCCACAAGCGCTTAATTTATATGTCAGCCCCAAAAACGCGCTAGATGAAGGTATTACCTTGCCACAAGCGGTTATCGATAATGCCAAAGAAGTGCTAAAATAGCCGCTCAGCAGCCTATCGAGATAACATGCCACAAAACACAGTAGCGGCATAAAGGGCAATATGG
>DAIPIF010000016.1:10313-17514 GCA_036770925.1 Psychrobacter sp. | reverse complement strand
GGTATTAATACTAGGTGCCTGTAATGCGGCATAATCAGCAATTAATACAGGCAGGGCATCTATAACTTGGGTGATAACCGGCAGTACGCCATCTGTCGCCACCAACGTTTTATCCAAAATACGATTGAAGACTGTTTCAATTGAGGATGCCAGCTCGCTGATACTCAAAGCGCCCGCCATACGACCTGAGCCTTGGAGAGTTTGAAAACCACGAATAATGTCTTTTAAAGCCGTTATATTTTGGTTATCTTGCTGCCACTCAGCCAGTGGCGCTTTGATAGCTGCCAAAACCTCATCAGCTTCTTCGATGAATATCTCGCGGATTTCTTCATCAACATCAAAGTCGTCAGAGGCGGCTTGGTCACTCGATATTATCTCCTCAACATCAGGCACGCTTGCGCCATCGTCATCATAACGCACCACATCTGTCGCTAGGGTTTTAGTCGGCATATAAGCATCCGTGACCGCATCAGGCGCTGCTATCACTGCCTCGACCATGACTTTGGCAGCGCTAATATGCGCGCTCGCTTGGGTCAAGATTTGTTGGTCAAATATTTGCTGAGCCAAACCATCTAGCAATAATTCAAAAGAGCTCAAGCTGTGCGCCAAAGACTGGGTCAAATCCCAGCTGAGGGTTTGTATTTTATGCGCTTCAAGCTCACTAAATAACTGACCTAACTGATCAGTGACAGGGCGAATAGACGGCAGACCCATATCATCAAAAGCGTTGCCTACTTCTACAAACACATCGGCAGTTGGCAGCAGATAGTTTTGTTGACGCTGTACATAATTATTAAAATTATGCTTCACATTCTCAATAGCAATACGTAATTGACGCAAGTTATCATGGGCAGACTCTGCCATATCAGGCATCTCTGACGGCTGAATAGCCGCTGTTTGAGGCGTCTCGGCGTCTGCAGGGTGACGGCTCACCTCACTATCTATAACGGCTGACTCAGTGCTAGGGGCTGATAAAAATGAAGTCGGCTCACCGATTTTGATACGGATGGCTTGCTCAGTATGATATATCGCACTATAAAGCTCTTGTAACTGCCGCTCAATTTGCCACTGCATCTGCGCAAATGCCGCCTCTGAGGTTGCGCTTTGTTCAATATCCTCTAAGATAAGACCCACTTGCGAGGCATAAATCACCCAGCCGCGCTGACCCAGCTGTTTTTTGAGCTGCTGTAAGGGCGGCACCAGCGCTTGCGGATTATCCAGAGTAAAGATAATGACTTCAAGCTCAGTTAAAATACGCGGCAAAAAGCGCAAGGTGATATCTTGCGGCTGAGTCAGCTCACTTAATAAGGTTTGGGTATGAGCATTGAGGTGTTTTAGTCCACTAATCTGCAGATAAATATCTGCCAATAGACCCTCATAAAAGTCGTCACTAATGCTCGTTTTACCCAGACTATCATCCGTATTTAGGCTGTACTTTTCAGCATGATGATCAGCGCTTATAGCATGCTGATAACGGGTGTTAATCACTTGGTCTAAATGGGATAAAATAGCGGCATAATGAGCCGGCTGTGGGCTTTCATTATTCGATAGATTATTGAGCCACAACGTTGTTAAATACCAGAGTTGCTGCTGAATATCGATATCCGTGGTCTGCCATAGATAGTGCCCCACCTTTTCTAGCAGTGCTAGAATAATGGGCTCATTACGATTATGCGCGAGAAGCTGTTGGATATGTTGACGCCATACCAATATCAGCTGCTGATATTGTGCAGGTTGTAATGCTGTGAGAGGAGTATGACTAGGTACAGAAACGCTGAGGGCCTGAATATGACTGTCACGAGCGCTATCTAGAAACAGCGACTCATCTGTCAAGGTGTCGTCAGCGGTGACCCCTAATTGTGATAATAGCTCATTAAGCTCTATAAAGGTTTTATCTAATAAAGCGCGGTGATAGTGACCCGTTTGTACATATTGGGTGAGCTCACGCTGCAGGAGCTGATGGGCAAATAATCCTTGGCGACGCTGCACCGTATCAAGTGCCTCATGAGGGGCACTGGCTAACAAACCTAATTGCGCCGCAAAACGTCCTAATATGGGCAGATTGGCAATAATGAGAGCACCACGAATTTGGTGATAAGGCTGCACCATACCTGCAAAGTCAGTTGCAGTCGCATCTGCTTGCCAGCCATCAGACATTTGTGATAATTGCTGATTAAATATCGGTAGTAGCCATTCAAGCGTTACCATCTGATTGGGCTGGTTATTCATAGGGTTATCCTAACTCGTTTATGCACTAATTTTTTGCCATGCATTGACCTGCGGATGTGCAATGCGGCGCATATTTGAAGGTCGCCAGAATAGCGCCTCCCCTGGAGCCAGTACAATGTAGCCACCTAGCTCACATTGTGCCGCTAGTCGCGTCAAAATATCACGCTGATCAAACTGCCGAAAATATATCAACATATTCTGACAGATAATAACGTTTTGCAACGGCAGCACTGGCATATCTTTAGTAAAAATATTATGCCAAATAAAACGCACCTGCCGACGCAGCATCGGTACCACTTGTCGTTGTGGCTGTAACATACTGACCCTTAGCTTAGCATTCAACTGCGACTGATGACGCGATATCATGACCTCAGACGTGCTGCGGCTCAAAGCGACGCCATTCACAGCCGAGGTGATACGGTCAGTATCAGCAGAGGGCGCGCTGGGTTTTGGGTACTCAGTGCCACTGACGGGCGGCATAAACTTCTGATAAATAGGCGCGATGGTTTGGCACTCGCGCTCCGTATAGCGACCTAAACGGGCTTTAGTCAACGCCTGTTGACTGACATCAGTACCCAATATGTGGTAATGAGCAACCTTCTGTTCAGCTAAGCTCATCGCCAATGACCACACCTCTTGACCCGTTGCACAGCCCACGCTCCAGATACGAAAGGGCGCAACATCAGGCTGATATTTATCCTTACTTAGCGCTTTTATAGCACTACTTGGCAGCGTGAGCAGCGCCGATGCAGGTTGCTGCTCCTGCACCGCAAGCGCACTGATAAACTGTATCGATGGCATGTGCCGAAAAAAGCGACTTTCTGGTATCAAAACGGCATCTAATAATTGCTGACGCAGCTTATCATCTACTTTTATACTGAGCCATAATTGCGCAAGCGATAGATTATGGGCATTGGCGGTCTGTTCAATCGCATTAACCAACCACTGCAGCTGCGCCTTTGGTAATATAAAACCAATTTTCTCTTCTATATAATGCTGCCACTGCTGTACATTCAATGAGCTGCTCTCAGATTCATACCTAATGTTATCTTATGACTTATCATCGCTGTAGCACTGTCTAAAACCTATTATCCATATCATTTAAATGCTCATCATCATTAGATAATTTAAAGCCCGTTACCGACTCTTGCAGCGCCGCCGCCATTTCACTGAGCTCGCCCACTGAACGCGCGGTTGCCATCGTACCTGAAGAGGTTTGTGAGGTAATATCTTGAATAATATTCATGGTATTAGAGATATGACCGGCAGAATCAGCCTGCTGTTGCGCCGCATTCGAGATGTTTTGAATCAAGTCAGCCAAAGTATTTGAGACGTTTTGCACCTCCTCTAGTGCTTCACCGGCGTCTTTTGCCAAACGCGCCCCACGTACCACCTCAGAGGTGGTCGATTCCATCGACATAACCGCTTCATTGGTATCCGCCTGAATGGTTTTTACCAAGGTTTCAATCTGTTTGGTGGCGTTGGCTGAGCGCTCTGCTAAGCGCTGAACCTCATCAGCAACGACCGCAAAACCACGACCCGCTTCACCTGCCATCGATGCCTGAATTGCCGCATTCAATGCCAGTACGTTGGTTTGGTCAGCAATGTCATTAATCAAGTTAACGATGTCACCAATCTCTTGTGAGGATTCGCCTAAACGCTTAATACGCTTGGAGGTTTCTTGAATCTGATCACGAATAACGTTCATACCCTCAATGGAGCGTTGTACGACTTCAGCCCCATTATAGGCAATGGCAACCGAACGCTGTGCCACCGAGGCGGACTCATTGGCGTTGGTTGATACCTGATCAATCGATACCGCCATCTCATTAATAGCGGCAGATACCCCAGCAATCTCTTGCGCTTGATGCTCAGAGGCTTCTGCCAGCTCAACCGCATTCATCTGGGTTTGTTCTGATGATTGTGATACTCGGTCTGCCGTACTGTTAATAACCAATACCAGCTGACGCAATTGGTCAATTGCGAAGTTGACGGAGTCCGCAATAGCGCCGGTAAAATCTTCTGATACAGTAGCGTTGACGGTCAAATCACCCTCTGCCAAATCACCCAATTCATCAAGCAGACGCAAAATAGCCATCTGGTTACGAGCGTTTTCTTCTTGAATTTGACGCGCACGCTCAGACTCCGCTTCCGCTTCTTGGCGGCGACGTAGGCTATCTTTTTCAATTAAAGAGCGCTCAGCACCACCACTTTGCTTGAATAGCTGTGAGAGCGCATACAAAGCGCCGAGCAGACATAATAAAAATACTAAGGCTGGTAATATAAGCATTTGCCCAGCGTTATTTAAATATTGACTGACTGTTGATAGCGAGCTGATTATCCAAATGAGACAAATCACACTCACCAAAGCAAGCACCACTAGAGATATCTTCCATTTACTACTAGGGTTCTTGACAGCGGGCGCCTTGGTTTTATTATCAGTGATAGCGCTTTCTGTAACATCACTCATCGTGCTTATTCCTTTCAAACAGTCGTCTAGGTTGAGCCGTGACTGACCTTGCAAAATCTCATCGCTATCTGGCGATGAAGCCGTCTTGGGCAAGGTCTGTATAACAGACACATTATAAGGTCATGGCAGGCATTATTATGTCTATTTATCTCACTTAAATCGAGGCATCAATATAGCGCGAATCTTGTGCCAATAGACTGGGCATAAAAACATACCAATCTTGTGTGCCTTTTGAAAACTTACCGTGGTTGTAGGGGGCAAATGGCGAGTGGTAATCAATGGATTCTGCACGATACTGCGCGCGCGTAAACTGCTCGATACCTAGCACTTGATCCACTAACAGACCTGAAAAAATAGTAGGATGATCAATCACCATCACTTTGCGTTGGCTCATCTTTTGACGGCTAGGCACTTTTAGGAACTGCGCAAGGTCAGTGAGTGGTAATAAACGTCCACGCACGTTTGCGATACCTAGTAGCCATGGCTGTACTAGTGGCATACTGGTATATTCAGGCATCGACAACACCTCGGATATCTCCCCCATGGGAGCCACCAAGCGCTGCCCGCCAACCTCAAATACCACGCCGCGCCAGTCGTACTGCTGACCACCTTGCCGCCCGCTTTCACGTGCTTTTGCTAAGTCGGCTAGCCGCAGTAGCTCAATAAACCCTCTAGAAGCCACAAATTACTCCATCACGGTACGAATAATGCGCATTAATTCAGCTTCATCCACAGGTTTGGTCAAGTATTCTTTAGCGCCTTGACGCTTACCCCATACTCGATCTGTTTCTTGATTTTTGGTACTGATCATGACTACAGGAATATGCGCTGTGGTTGCCCCACGAGTAATTTTGCGGGTCGCCTGAAAACCATTCATCTCGGGCATGACCACATCCATCAAAATCACATCTGGCAAATGCTCTATTGCCATCTCACAGCCTTTTTCACCATTAACGGCTTCCAATACTTGATAATTGTTTCTAACAAGCATGTCACGAAATTTCGCCATTTCAGACGGCGAATCGTCAATGACTAGCACAGTGGTCATAGATTTATCCTTTGTTTATCATACGTTTATGAGTATTCAGCTCATTGACTATAATGTGGTCTTCTAGCTATAGAACACCTTATTATTAATACTTTGCTCAGTACTCATTATGCCAAAATATCGCTTGCAAAACGATTAGCGATACTGATTAATCGCCTCAAACAACTCATCTTTACTAAACGGTTTGGTTAAGTACTCGTCAGAACCCACGATGCGTCCGCGTGCTTTATCAAATAAGCCATCTTTTGAGGACAGCATAATCACAGGCTTGTTGGCATAGTCAGGATTGTTTTTAATTAAAGCGCAGGTTTGATAGCCATCAAGACGCGGCATCATAATGTCGACAAAAATAATATCTGGATTATTATCAACAATTTTTGCTAATGCATCAAAGCCATCAATCGCAGTAACGACTTCACAGCCCGCTTTTTGTAGTAAGGTTTCAGCAGTACGGCGAATGGTCTTTGAATCATCTATAACCATTACTTTTAAGCCATCAAAATCATTTTCCATTATCATTATCCTATAAACGACTGTTTATTCGTCATGCTATTTTTATCAGCCTATGCTGACACTTTTTATTACATAAAACAGATGAGGTTAGTGTTACTTATATAGAGATGCTAACATAAAGCGCGATAAACTATATACTCATAAGTGCTATTTTTCAATAAAACCACTATAGCACTAATCACTCTAATACCTTTACTATTTTGATAGCACTTTGATGATTTATCCTATTTCATTTTACTCAATATTCTCTAATGAGGACAGACATAGGTCTATGCCTAGGCTGATAATGGCGTCTTATAATACCATGCGTGGCGCTGTCCATGCGCACTGTCACTCATACTAGCCCTGTCACTCATACTATCAGTATCGTCTGCTATGATTTCACTATATAATGAGATGATGCGTGTAACGGTAGATGACGGCGATGATATTTTCTCTATACTCTAGATACAGCCTGCTATTAATAGGGGCGCTATTGACGGTTGCCTGCCAACCTCCGGCGGCGAGCGATAGGCAAGCTGCTGCCAAAAACAGCGATCCGGCAGAGACGCCGATTATCATTGATGCCGATAGTGTGACGATGAGCCAGCAGGATATCTTAACGATTAAGCCCTCACGCTATCAGCCAAGCCTTGGGCTACAAGGTCGCCTTAAACCTATGCAGCAAGTGCGTTTTATCGCCGGTAATCCACTCATTATCCAAAAAGTACTGGTAACTCAGGGTCAATGGGTAGAAAAAAACGAGCCTTTGATGATTGTCCTGCGGCAAACAGCGGCTAAGATAGCAGAAGATAGTCAAGGTGAGAATGCGGCGGCTCAGGTAACCGATATAACGAGCGCTCAGCCAAATACCCCCAACATAACTACATCCAACAGAAATACACCCAACAATAGTAACTTAGCGCTGACTGAATTTTCTACTGCCGATACGCTCAATCCGA
>DAIPIF010000016.1:0-10213 GCA_036770925.1 Psychrobacter sp. | reverse complement strand
ATAATAACAACCATAATAACAACGAGCCGCCATCTAGCGCATTCATTACCGTACGTGCGCCTTTTGCAGGGCGTATCGATGAGTTATATAGTACAGCATTACAGCATGTTACGGAGCGTGAGCCTTTACTGCATTTAAGTAATGATAATGATCTACACTTTATCGCCACCCTGCCGCTCCAAGCGGAGCCACAGCTCTCTATCGGACAGACGGTAAACTTTACCACGGACAGTATGATAGATAAGTTCACCGGTCAGGTCAGTCAGCTGATAAAAGCGGCGGATACAGGTAAGCTTTTGGTGTATGTCAATGTGGTCAAAAACGAGGTCAGTCGCGGCAGCCTAAAACCTGATATGTCGGTCACCGGTCGGGTGGATTATGGACAAATAGAAGTCGGTACTATCGTACCCAAAAGCGCCATTAATGAGGCAGATTTGACTGAATTACATAAACAGCCGTATCAGCCATTATTGCCATTGACAGCGCAGGTGTGGATTATTCAGCAAAATCAGCGCCTAACTCGCCAGCAGGTCGAAGTGATTAGTTTTGACCCTAGTACAGAACAGTACCTGATTGCAGGGGTTAACAATGACAGCTTAATTTGTTTAGCCTCTCTGCCTTTGAGTGCTGTGGGCAAAAAAGTCATTATCTCTTAGCTATTAACCCATGCGCTGATGAATGAGCGGCTCAATGAGCTCTTGAACCTCTCCTAATGCTAGACGCTGTTACATGCTACAGAAATAGTAACAAAGCGCGTCTTGTTTGATTGCCTATGACTTAGGCACTATAGCCTTATTATTAACAAGCAACCGCTTTACCAAAAACTCGATACCATAACGACAATAAAGGACAATATTATGAGTAAGCAGATTTTATTGATTGAAGATGATCCTGATTTGGCTGAACTCATCAGCGACTATCTTAGTATGAATTATTATGATGTGCATCATGCCGGTCTCGGTCAAGAAGGTCTGGATATTTTAGAGACTAAAGAGCGTGATATTGATTTGGTGGTGCTAGATTTAATGCTACCTGATATGGATGGGATGCAAGTTTGCCAAAAAATCCGTGGCAATAGAAACAATGTGACCAATAAAGTGCCTATTATCATGCTAACGGCTAAAGGCGATACCACGGATCGAGTGTTAGGGCTTGAGATGGGCGCGGATGATTATATCTCTAAGCCTTTTGAGCCGCGAGAGCTGCTGGCACGTATTCGGGCGGTTATTCGTCGCCATGAGCAGCCCAATCAAGCAGACAGTCACTCTGATAGCCTGACCTTTGGGCGCTTAAGTGTGTTTCCAGATAGCCACGAGGTTACCATTGATGATAAGCCCGTACGCCTGACCACTCATCAGTTTCAGCTATTACACTACTTTGCGACCCATTCAGGTAAAGTGCTCAATCGTGAGCAATTATGGCAAGCGATGCCAAATGATGACAGCTCGGATAATATAGACCGTGCCATAGATGTGCATATCTCGCGTCTGCGAGCACTGATTGAGGACAATCCTCGTCAGCCAAAACGCATCATTACCGTGCGCGGTGTCGGCTATCAGTTTGCCACAGACCAAGTATAAAGCTTAAAACAGCGTCTAAAATGATAGAGACTATGTGATGCATCAACAAGGTTTTCGCTCCTTATTTGTCAAGCTATTTGCCAGTGTTATGCTGGCACTTATCTTATTTGCGGTCGCGATGGTGCTGTTAACCCAACTGGTGCATGACAAAGATGCCACTATTCGCTCTGAGGTTTTGGCAACGCAGATTTTGAGCCAAGTCGATCCTTTTTTGCAAGAGTTGAATGTCTCAATCAGTAACGAGAACCGCTTGCAGTCACGCTTTATGCTGGCGGTGGTCAAAAAAAGCTTCGATATTTTTGATGAATCCTTGCAAGCGAAAATGGGCTTGTACGACAATAACGGTAAGCTGTTGATGCAAACCGATAATAGCGATTTGCCTTACGAGCTGCCAAAAACGCCCTCTTTATTATCACGTGCCTTTCCCTCGTTTTCGGATACGCCGCAGACCCAGCAAGCCCAAGTCTATAGCAGTGCCGGCTACACGTTATTATATGAATCACGGCTACCACCCAAAAAGCCCGTACTCTCCGCCGCGCTTAATTTATTTACCGGCACTTTATTACTACTCCTCATTATGGCAGCGGTTTTGTGGTGGATTGCGCGCTCAATGACGTGGCGGCTGAATCAAATGAGCCAACAAATGAGCCAACTGGGTGATGGAGATTTTAGCGTGCGGGTCAATACGCGCGGTAATGATGAGATTGCCTTATTGGCACGTGGTTTTAACCAAGCGGCACAAAAAATTGAGCACCTGATTAATGCCAATAGTCTGCTATTAGCCCATGCCTCGCACGAGCTACGCACGCCGATTACCCGCATTCGCCTGCAAATTGAGATGATGGATATGCTCGCAGCAGCGATGCCTGCAGACACCAAAGCCAAGTTTGATAAACGCGCTCAAGCCATCAACCGCGACTTGTCGGGGCTGAATGATTTGGTCGAGAGTATCTTATTAGTCAGTCGTATGGATGCCGGACACGCCATGCAGCAAGTTGAGCATTTAGACTTGTACGATTTGATTAATCAAGAGCGTCAGCATTATCCTGAAGCGACGCTAGTTGGCGAGCATATCGTCATTGATGGGCAAGCGCCGATGCTCACGCATCTGATTCGCAACCTGTTGACCAATGCGATGCTGCATGGCGAACCACCGGTGACCGTGCTGCTATATGGCGTCCAGACCATCGATGAGGCAGATACTATGCCTGATTATCTTTTGCAGTCGCTGGTTGCAAATAGTCTGATTGATTATAATAACTTGGGCTACTCACATGCAGATGAGGCGCTTTTGGATGAAAATAGTGTCGATGATACAGCCCTCAAGGTTGCATGCCATAACAGCACTGATAAAGCAGAAGCCACGACCGCAGAGGATGCCATATCTGCCCCTATTATTTACCTAAATGGTGAGACCCTGAATCATCATACTGACAAAAATGGCAGCAGTGACCACGGTGACCACAGTGACCTTGAGGTAATAACCGTTGATACGCCCACTCCTAACGATACAGAATCCAGTGAAGCACTGAGCACGATAACGAATAGCACTACCGTGGCGACCTCATTATTTAATAACTATAATAAGCTTACAGCGGACTTGAGCGATAAAATTAAAAAAATGATTTGGCGGGCAGTCCCTGACTCGCAACAAACGCCTGAGCTTACGTTGCAGCCTAGCAGCAGCCCTGATACTAGTAGCCCTGATACGAAGAGTATAGAAAACGCTGCCGATAAAAGTGCTAGTAAAGAGGATAACGAAACCCTGACTATCCCGCGTAAAGAAAGCTTATTTAAAAAGCATCTCAAAAAAACCAAAGCGGAACCTGTGCGTCCGTTACCCAAATATGCAGTACTGGCGGTGATTGACGAGGGCGGCGGTATTCCTAAGGACAAGCGCGAAGAGATATTTAGTCCCTTTGTACGCCTACAGCAAAAGAAAAAAGGCTCGGGGCTAGGTCTCTCCTTAGTCTCACAAATCGTTAGTGCGCATCAGGGACGCATCACCACTGATACGATTAACGGACACACACGGTTTTTGGTGGTGCTGCCTGTCATCCATGACCCTCATTATAATTATCATAATCATGATAATAGCCACACTTAGGGCAGCTAGCCGCTATTGACGTGCTTGGCTGAGCGCTATCGACTATAGATATACAGCTTCGGCATATCCTATATCGAGTATAATATGCTATATTACCGCCCCTTATAATAAGGCTGCTAGTCTTTTCCCTTTTTTTGATACATTTTGAGCCTACCATGAGTGACATGATCGTCCTAAATGATGTGACCAAGCGCTTTTTGAGTGACCGCTCGATAAAAAACGCTGACGGCAAGCGGCATTGGTTTACGGCTGTTGAGCCGACCTCACTGTCTATTAAGCAAGGTGAAGTCTTTGGTTTGATGGGCTATTCAGGCGCAGGTAAATCCACTTTACTGCGCCTCATCAATTTGCTTGAGCGCCCTGATAGTGGTCAAGTCATTATCGATGGCGTCGATTTAACCACTTTATCAGCCAGTAGCTTGCGCGTTGCCCGTCATAATATCGGGATGATTTTTCAGCAATTTAACTTGATGTCCAATCGCACCGTCTTTGAGAATGTGGCGTTTAATTTGAATGTCGCCGGTTATCCCAGCCGTGATATTCATAAACGGGTGATGGAGTGCTTGGCTATCGTAGATTTGACCGATCGGGTCAATCACTACCCCGCTCAGTTATCAGGCGGACAAAAGCAGCGCGTGGGTATCGCCCGTGCGATTGCGCCCAATCCCAAAGTATTGCTCGCAGATGAGCCGACCAGTGCCCTTGATCCGGCGACCACGCGCAGTTTATTGACCTGCTTGCGTGATATCAATGAGCAATTGGGCGTGACTATCGTAATCGTGACCCATGAGATGAGCGTTATTCGCCGACTGTGTCATCGCGCCGCCCTACTGCACGAAGGACAACTGCTCGAAGTGGCGGATATCCGTGATGGTGCGATTCATGCCACCACCCCGATTGGGCAAGGTCTAGTCCACGAAGATTAGCCAAGAGAGAAGACCAAGAGAGAAAAATATGTTAACTGGCGCTGAATTATCCGCCTCAATAGATAGCCTGCTTGCGCTGCGTAAAGAGATTTGGCAAGCGACTTTTGATACCTTTGTGATGCTCGGTATCTCAACCACTGCCGCCATTATTATCGGTGGGCTATTTGGGGTGTTTTTATTTTTATCGAGTGATAAGCAGTTTTTGCAAAACAAAGCCCTATACGCCATATTAGGCGGTATTACTAACTTTATGCGCGCCTTTCCGTTTGTGATTTTGATGATTGCGATGAGCCCGTTTACCAAAGCTATCGTCGGTACGGGCATTGGTCCTATCGCCGCCTCCTTGGTATTGGCGATTGCCGGCTCATTTTACTTTGCACGTTTGGTTGAGCAAAACCTGCGTGAAGTGCCACGCGGTATCATTGAGGCGACGGAGTCTATGGGCGCACGTCCTTTGACGATTATCAAAGTTTTACTCAATGAGGCACGCTCAGGATTGGTGCTATCAGTGACTATTTTGTGTATCAGTCTGCTATCGTTTTCAGCAGCGGCGGGGATGATTGGCGGCGGTGGTCTGGGTGATTTGGCGATTCGTTATGGCTATTATCGCTATCAAACTGAGGTGATGATTTTTATTGTGATTATGCTCTCAATAATGGTTATCGGCATTCAGGCGGGCGGCAATTGGCTGGCAACGCGCTTAGATAAACGCTAATCAATAAGCAGGGCTTATGAATAAAGCTCAGTTTTTGCTGCCTATTATTCATAGGTACAAGGCTTGATTTTATCATCCAAAGTGTATAACTTTGCTAACACTATTATTGTTTTTGATATAGCAACATTACGATTTATAATGTTGCTTTTTTAATTGATGAGCCTTTATAACCGTGATGTTTTATTATCGGCGCTGTTACTCTAGTCACTTTTTATGACACTTGTTTATCTCATTTTTTATCACACTTTTTATTACACCTTTGAGGAATACCCATGAAATTAACAGATATCAGCCGCCAGTTGGCAACCGCATTTGCCGCTGTGGGTATATCAAGCCTTGTGTTGGTCGGCTGCAGCAATTCATCAGCGCCTGAGTCCACCAAAGAAGCACCCGCCACGACCGAGACTTCTGATACGAGTGCTAACGATATCGACCCTGAACACAGCAAAATCATCATCGGTACCACCGAAGGCGATTTTGCAGATATGGTGCGTAACCAAGTAAAAGCCTCACTCGAAGCCCAAGGTTATGAGGTTGAGCTGATTGCCTTTACGGATTATGTCCGTCCAAACCTTGCATTGGCAGAAGGCGACTTGGACATTAATATCTTTCAGCATAAGCCATATCTGGATACTTTTAAAGCTGAAAACAAGCTAGATTTGGTCGAAGTATTCCAAGTACCGACTGCGCCCCTCGGTATCTATTCGGGTAAAAAAACCACGCTGGATGATGTCTATAAAGGCATGAGCGTTTCAGCGCCCAATGACCCCAGTAACTTTGCCCGCGCACTGGTCATGATGGATGAGCTTGGCTGGATTACCCTCAAAGACGATATTAATCCACTGACGGCCGCCAAAACGGATATCGCCGATAATAGCAAATACGATATCAAAATCGTGGAATTAGAAGCGGCGCAATTACCACGCGCACGTAGTGAAGTGGATTTTGCTATTATCACCGGTAACTATGCCACCGATGCAGGCATTACTTTAGATGAAGCCATGTTCCAAGAGCCAAGCTTTGCTTATATCAACTGGTCAGCGGTTAAAGCGGCGGATGTCGGCAAAAAATGGCTACAAGATGTGACGGCGGCCTATAATTCTGACGACTTCAAAAAGTATGCCCACGCCACTTTCCCAGGTTATAAATATCCTAAAATTTGGGGCACCGCTGACCAAGTAAGCACGGTGACGGCAACGGCGGGCACCGCTACGGCGACAGCTGAAGTCGTCGCCGCTGAGTAAATAGGGGTTTATGGTAATCGCTCAACAACGCTAAAGTATAAATAAAAAATGCCCATTACCAATAATAAGTAGTGGGCATTTTTATGCGCTAGGTTTTTATTTAAGCGCTCATAAAGCCTTCATTAAACTGATATGGTTTTTCTAAAGACATCGAGCTCAATCTCATAACTGGGTTCAGGTTTTTTAAACAAGTACTCCCCGTTACGGATAGAGGCCAATACATCCGCACGTTGGCGCACTGCTTCAAAGGGAGTTGTCGCATCTAGCACCAAAAAGTTGGCGGCACGTCCGACTTCTAAACCGTATTCATCTTGGATATTTAAGGTTTTGGCACCGTTAAAGGTGATGAAATCCAGACAAACATCAAGCTGCGGCAATGACATGGTTTGTGCCAGATGAATACCGTTATCCAAGATATTCATCATATTACCGTTACCCGCGGGATACCAAGGGTCATTGATAGAGTCTTGACCGAAGCTGATGTTAATACCGTTTTCCCAAAACTCTTTTACCCGCGTTAAACCACGGCGCTTAGGATAAGTATCTTGGCGACCTTGCAGATAGGCGTTTTCAGTCGGCAGCGCGATAAAGTTCATGCCTGATTGCTCAAACAGACCCATCATCCGAAACGCATAAGCATCATCGGCGGAGCCAAACGAACAAGTATGACTGGCTGTCGTACGCGCACCGATATCCTCAATCATCACCAAAGCATTTAATAGCTGGACATGACGGCTCATCACATCATCGGTTTCATCACAGTGCACGTCGATAAGTTTGTCATATTTAAGCGCCAGCTCAACCGTTTTACGCACAGAATCTTGACCGAACTCATACGCCCATTCAAAATGAGGAATACCGCCGACGCAGTCCGCGCCCATTTTTAGTGCTTCTTCCATCAGCTCGACAGCGCCTTTATAGGCATACATGCCCTCTTGCGGAAACGCCACGATTTGAATGGTAACGTTGTCTTTGAGCGCTTCACGTAGCTCAAGCATGGCTTTAAGCCCTGTTAAATCAGGGTCGCAGATATCAATATGAGTCCGTATATATTGCACCCCTTTGGACACCTCTTCTTGGATACCTTTGAGCATGCGCTGTTTGGCATCGTCAAAAGATTGCGTTTTTTTGACATCGTGCCAGCGCGCAATACCCTCAAACAAGGTTCCAGAAGCGTTTTTGGCATCGTCTCCGCCGCCGGTATAGACGTAGTCCAAATGCAGATGCGAATCCACATAAGGCGGTACAATCAAGCGATTTTTTAGATCAATTTCTTTCTCAGCGGCAGGCAAATGGTTGCCTATCTGCTGAATAATACCGTCTTTGACCAAAATCTCAGTCGCCTCGCTATTGCGGTAAATATTGGCATTGGTAAACTTAATCATTATAAACTCCTGTTTTTATTGGTTATTTATTGGTTATTTATTAGCTTACGGTTATTAAATAGCACTGTATCAGACGGCGCTAGACTGTCGGCGCATCTAAAGTTTTTTTGGAGATAAAGCTGATGATAATGGCGGGGATAAAACATAAAATAGAGAGATAAACAATACCGAAAACCCCTGTTTCTGGTATCTGTACCAAAATCAGTCCACCCAACCAAGTGGCAATCATAATTGAGAAGTTAAAGACACTCGATTGTACTGAGGTGGCAATTGCTTTTGCTTCCGTCACCTGATGACTGACGGCTGTCTGGAACATCGTCACTAAAGGTCCAAATGCCAATCCCCATAATAAAAAGGCGATGTGCGAGAAACCATTAGCCCCTCGAAAAAACACAAACAACAGCATGGTCAGCGCACCACAGCCTAGCATCCCGACGATAAGCGCACGCAAATGGGTATCAATAATTTTGGCGGATAACACCACTGAGATAACCGAACCGATACCAAAGATAAGTAACGCTAAGCTAATACCGCCAGTAAATGCCAGCGTTTCGACCAGCAGGGTGATGTAAGTATAAGTACTATAATGCGCCACGACGGCTAAGAAAGTCAGCGCTAAAACAATCCAAACGCCAGATATCTTCAGCACCGCAAACGGTGAGTTGCTTTGAGTTAATTTTTCACCTTTGACCGCAGGTAAAAACTTCAGCGCCAATAACGCAATCACTGCACCCAATACACCCAGTACGATAAACGACATCCGCCAGCCCACTTGTGTGCCGATAAAAGTCATGATAGGCAGACCGAGGCTGACGCCAAAAGTATTACCCGCCATGATAATAGTAATCGCTTTACCGTGCATATTTTCAGGCACTAGCGCCGTACCATAGGCAGCAATCATCGGCCACATAATACCGGCGCAGATACCACCAAGGATGCGCATGGCAACGATAAGCGCATAAGAGGAGGTGATGCCAACGACTATATTGGAGACCGCAAAACCGGTCAATAAAGCCAATAGGAGGACTTTTCGATTGACCCCTAAGGTCATACTAATCAGCGGAATGGCAAAAATGGCTGACGCTAACGCATAAATACCAACCAAAAAACCCACTTGTGTCTGCTCAATACCTAAACCTGCCGTCATTTGCGGCAAAATACCCGATGGCATCAGCTCCGATAAGATACCGATAAAAGTGACGCTGGCCATAAGACCAAAGATAAACCAAGAAATAGGATGTTGCCCAGTAGGATGATTTTTTGACCGACTACTTTCTGCTATAGCGGCATTTGAAGGACTCGTCACATTCTCTCCTAATCAACTTGAGTGGTAAACCTATAATATTATGAATAAAATATTAATCAACTATGAATGAGTTATGAATGGTTTATTATTAATTTCTCGTTGGTTATGAATAATCTGAGTCATGTAGAGTTAAAGATATTTAGAGTTTAAAACTTTAAATGACCAATCAGCCTTAAATTCTTAAACTCTTAAAACTAAAAAAGCCACCGATTATCGCGGTGGCTTTTTTGGGTCTATTAGGTCAGAACGAACCTATGATTCAGCCATTCAGCTGTTTAACCATTCAGCCATTACTGCTGGATGATGGTGGTTTCGCGAATAGGCTCGGCAGGATTATACTGCCCAGCGGCAGGCGTCACGCCGCTACGATTATTCTCTTTCATCGACTTGGCAACTTCTGGCGGCATATAGTTCTCATCATGCTTGGCAAGCACTTCACCAGCGACGAAAACATCCCCTTGCATTTTACCTGTCGCCACGACGCCTGAGTTTTCAGCGAATAAGTCGGGCAAGATACCTTGATAGGTCACAGGAACGGTTTCGGCAAAGTCAGTAATCGCAAACTCAACGCTCAACGGGTCACTAGGTGAGCGCTGGACACTACCGGCAACCACCATGCCACCGGCACGGATACGTTTGTCTTGCGGCGCTTCACCTTTGGAGAGCGCAGTGGCATCGAAATAGTAGTCGGTTTGCTGCCCAATGGCATAGACGACCAACACTACAGCAATGGCTGCACCTGCAAGGGTGAACATGACCCACATCAGCTTTTTGCGTCGAACGGCGTTCATATTACTACCTCATTGATGAGTGACTGTTTTGCAAATATTTTAAGGCTTGAAGGCTTGAAGTATTTGTAAAACAGCTAAATATATTTCTAGTATTACCTATATGGTACCCCACTCTCAACTTGAAATAAGCAATTCAAACTGAAGAGGCGGGGTACCAAG
>DAIPIF010000015.1:0-17560 GCA_036770925.1 Psychrobacter sp. | reverse complement strand
CAAGATCGGGGAAATAACCGAAAGCGTGGTCATCGATGCACAAGGCCGCGCGGCCATTATCAATAAGACTCGACGCAGGTATGCCAATTTAGGTAAGTTATTTGATCAGGCCGTCGGTATCACATTGAGTATTGTTGATCTCGCAGATGAGGCGGACAAGGCGGAGCAAAAAGCGCTGGCGGGTAATTATGGCGCTGGTTTTGAGATAGGCGAAAATGATAAGAAATCACAAGAGCCGGAAAACGAGGTTGAGGCGGCCGCGCAAAAGGTGCAAAAAGCCATGGTGCTAAGTAAGGCATTGACTGACACCACCACCAGCTTGGCCATCGCGCTTAAAACCATATCAGAAGTTGAAATGCCGTTATGCGGGATCACGGCCGACGACTTTAAACAGTCAGATCAAGACCGCCGCTTGGGTGCATTGGCCGCGCTTGGTGATATTGATGCCAAAGAACGCGAAGCCCGTGAACGTTTAGCGCCTGAATTGCATGAGCGCTTAAAACGTATTATGGCAACCGAAGCCAGCGATGATTTTGGTAGAGAGGATCGCGTCGATGATATTGATGATATTGATTACACCAGCGTTGATTAGGATAATTTATGGGTGGTTTTTTGGATGAAAGACGACGTGGCACGGTAAACGACAGGCAATAAAAAGGGCACTCGACAGAATTATCGTGTGCCCTACCTACTAACCCGCTTATTATCGCATAAAAATCCCACTTTACTAGCTAAAATCCCACTTTACTGGCTAAAGTGTCGCTTTACTGGGTAAAGTGGGATTCCTTTTTTATGGCTTGCAATTTGCAAATTGCATTTGCAATGACAGGCGGCGCTATCCGTGCTAAGGAACACCAAAGCGGGCGGGCGTGCCAGCGGTGGCATAATCTAAGGACTGAAATATCAAACAAGGCCTAGATCATGACATACCTAAACTATGATGCCAGCGGCTTTATCGTTGGCATCGATAAGATGAGCAAGGGGATCGACAGCGTGCATGACGACACGCAAGAGATCATCCAAATATTAAAGAGCCAAAATCAGATAGCCAACACGCGCATGAGTGAGCTTGCCCGCGCCGTAAAGACCGCCAGCTATCGAAATAACAGCCAAGGCCGCATTGATGCCAGTCGTGGCCGTGAACGTACCAGCCGTGCTACAAACGGCCAAAATGGCACGAATAACGCGACTATCGATACGCTATCAAACCGCGCGCCAATCCGCCGCCAAGGCTCGAGCAGCAATCAGGCTGGTGCAGGGCAAAATAGCCGCGCTAATACCGGCCGTACTGATCAACCGGTACCAATCAGCCGCGATAGTGCCAATGCCTCATCTACTCGCCAGCGTGATGCCAATGGCCGCTTTACCGGTGGCAATGCCAGTAACGCCAATGCGGATGCTGGGCGCGAACGTGATGCCAATGGCCGCTTTACCGGTGGCAGTAGTACGGTATCGGGTAAATCCGGTTTTAGTGCTGGCATGAAAGGCATGGGGCAAACCAATATCGGCGGCGTTGATCCCTTGCTTGACAGTCTAAAAGAAGCCAAGGATCTGTTATCCCCGCTGGGGCGCGGTGCCAAGATGGTTGGACGCGGTGCTAAGTTTAGCTTGTCTAAAATGAAAGCGCTAAAACGTCGTGAGCCATTGCCAGCGGATCAAGATCGCCACAATCGTGAGAATGAGAAGCTACTCGATAAGATATGGAAAGCCATTAAGAAACAAGCCGGCGGTGGCGGGCGTGGCGGTGGCTTGCTTGGTGGCTTGCTTGGTGGCGGCGGCCGTGGACGTGGCGGTGGCATAAAAAACCTATTCAAAAAGCTTGGCGGCATAAAAGCGCTGGGCTTATTGTCCGCTGTGGCTGGCACGGCTGGGCTAGCAATGGACTGGGGCAACCTTGATCATGAGGGCAAATCGGCGGGCGTTGGTAAGCTTGGCGGCGCTGGTGCTGGTGCATTGGCGGGCGCGGCCGTTGGATCGGTGGTGCCAGTGGTGGGTACGGCTATTGGCGCAGTCGTTGGTGGCTTGCTTGGTAGTGGGGCTGGCGAATGGCTTGGCCGCGCCGCATCCCCGCATATTCAAAGTTGGACTTCGGCCATTACCGCTTATAACTTGCCACAAAAAATGAGCGTTACGTGGAATGACGGTATAAAGCCATTCTTTAGCAAAATGGATGCCCTTGCTGGCAAGATGAGCGCATGGATCGATCAGCAAATGACGGACATGGGTAACACTGTGTCTGCTACTGGCGCGGGGCTTGCTGAAGCGCTGGGGCTTGCTGATTTAGGATCGGTTGCAGAAAAATACGAGTCAGGCGGCCGCGGCGTTGGTACCGTATCGACTGGCGCGGGTGATCATGGCGGTGTGTCTTATGGCACGCACCAGTTATCATCAAAAACCGGTACCATGGCGGCGTTCTTAAAAAGTCCGGATGGCCAAAAGTTTGCCGGTGAATTTGCGGGCTTGTCGGCCGGATCAGCAGCGTTTAACACCAAGTATAAAGACGTGGCCAATCGCCGCGGTGATGAGTTTAAGAAATCGCAGCAAGACTACATTACCCGCACGCATTACATGCCAGCCAAACAGGTTGCAGAGGGTTATGGGTTCGATACCAAAAACCGTGGCATCCAAGAGGCGATCTATTCACATTCAACCCAGTACGGCGCAAACCATAAATCACGGTTTAAGCGCGTGGCTGAAAGTGGCGTTGATATGAAAGACAATGAGGCTGTATTGAAAGCGTTTTATGCAGACAAGGCCGCTTATGTGAATAAGGACTTTTCTAGCAGCTCAGCGTCGGTGAAAGCCAGTGTCGCTAAACGTATCAAGGCAGAGCAAGCGGACGTATTGGCCATAAGTAAAGTATCGGACGTTAAAAACGCAGTTAAGGAGACTGTAAAAACCGTTGCTGATAAAGCCAAAGAAGTAGTGACGCAAAAGCAGCCAGCCAGCAAACAAGTGAATAAATCAGCAGCCAGTCAGGCTAAAAACAATAACAGTGCGCTTGGTGTGCAAGTTGGCAACATGCGGCCGAACACTGGCAGCACAAAAGAGGATCTCGCCAGCAAATTCACTGATAATGCGCCGATGATCTTTAAAAATGGCGCTGGCAAGACGGCGGGCGGTGATTTTGGTTATGCACCGGCAAACTTCCCTGATGCGCCCATGCTAAACATCCCCAAAATGCCACAAATTAAGACGCGGCTTGATAGCGGTGGTAAGGATAAACCGATCATGATGCAAGGCGGCGGCGATACCATCAATCAAAATGTGTCAGATCGCAGCTTGGCACACGCAATCACCGGCGGCCTTGGCCAACAGCGCCAATGGGGTTAAGGAACACCCCACAAGCCAGCCCATCAATGCCCTTTAAAATGAACGTATTAGCAACCGTTCACTTTAAGGGGCATTTTTATGTCAAAGAAAACACAATTAATCACATATAACCTTGCCGACCGTGACCGTAAGCATGTTGGTACCGATCGATCAGACATGGATATTCAATCCATGGTTAATCGCATTAACGCGCCGGACGTTCAAGAGTTGGTTGCCAGTGGTGATATGTATGGCTATTACGGCCACGAATTGCGCGGCCGTTTTGGCATGAATCCACCGGACGTATGGGTAAACCCTAACACCGGTGAAAACATCCGCATCGAGCCAGCATTACGCACCATCAAACTATCCGCCGATAACGACGGCAATGTCACAAGCCAGCATGAATTTTTAGATACCGATACCGGTAAATATTCAGAACGCCTTTATGCAAACAAAGCGGGCGGGTTCAGTAGTGCCGTTATGCGCAAGATGGGTGAGGATGGTAAGTACGTGATCACAAGCTTTAACGGTTTTGATTATGTCCGCCAGCCTAATTACAACACCAATCGCGGTAATGGCATGTTTGATAGCCTATTTTGCATCGATGAAGATCAAGCGATGGAAATGGCGTTTGATAGCATCGCTGGCATGACCCCGCAGCAAGCCGCTGTTAAATCCGCATTAGAAATGGCCATTTTGCACCAGTACGACAGTATTGCGACCGCCAATCAATCAGAGCTAATGATCGCTCATTATCAAAACGAAGCCATGCAAGCGCAAGATGCTTATGTCTCACGCCAGCAAGCGCTAGAAAACATCCGCGAACGCCGTGAAGCCCGCAAGCTAGAAGTGTTTGATAACCTAATTTGCCCGTCAGTACCGTTCGATAAGGCCGCCGCGCAATGGGATAGCTTTAGCGGCCTTGGTACCAGTGATCTTGATCTGCGAACGACTGAAAGCGCTAAACAGGCACGTACTAAGCAAAAACAGCGCCAGCAAGATCGCGTTAGCATTTTTAACCGTCGTTAATAGGGGGTTTATATGAGCAAGGTTAATAAGATGCTATCGCCGCTTGAAAGCATACAGCGGGCATGGGGCTTGAAGTTACGCGACTTTAGGCAGTGGTGCGCGCCAGCTGGCCAGCAATCTATTAGAGACTGGAAAACGCGCCGCGTTGAGGGCGCTATCATCGTGGCCAAAGGCAGCATGATCGACGATGTTGAAACCATGCTAAAAGCCATTCAAGAGAACGAGAACGCCGAGGCCATGGGCGGTAAACCAAATTCAGGCACGTCGGTTTATCTACCGGTAATGGTAACGGCAATCAGTGCCATCGAATCGCCGCCTGAGTATGAATTGGTGATGGGTATGCCAGCATGGAAAAACGTTATCGTGCCAAACGATCCATTACAGCGCGTGGTACAAATGAGATCGGGGGCGGTATCATATCGCTGTCAGATCGCCTTTTTTGCGCCTGATCCCCACGCCGCATCGTCTATCGCCAATCAGTTTGTGAGCTTTTGGAAGCATGAAGCTAAGCGCGAGGTATCGGTACTTTATGATCTTGGTTTTGCTGGCACGTCAATTATTAGAGACACATGGAAATTCCGCGTTGCTGACAATACGCTATTCCCTGACAAGGCCGATGTGGGTATTCCAACCGTTCATGCTGTGACCGTTGATTGCATCATTGTAGGGGCTGAGCCAAACGTCGTAGGCCTTGGCAGTATTGATGATGATCTAACTGATACCGGTGAGCCTGATGGCAGCATCCCGCCAAACTTGCCACCAGTGAACGGCCATCGTGACCCGCCGGATAAACTCAATGGTTTTGTGACTGAAGCTGATGTGATTGATCCTGAATTGAGCCGTCATACCCGCGTGAGCATCGATCCGGCCACTGGGGTTATCACGCAAGGAGATATGCCATGAGTGATAACAAGCCAGTCAATCCAAACGCTGTGATCATCGACAGCCGCGCCGCCACTTATGATGGTGAAGCGGTGCGCATTATGGCCGTAACGCTAGTTGATAGCGGGCAGATCCTAGTCAGTAAGGAGGCGGAATGGCGCGACCAACCAACCGCCAAAGGTAACACTATCGTTGTGACCGATACGCCGTCAGTGTTCAAGCACTGGGGCTTATCGTTCAATGAAAAAGAGCAGATGCAAGCGGTGATGGCCGCGTATAAAGCCGCATCCGCCGCGGGCTTGATCCAGCTTGATGACTCATTGATGCGTTACGATCCAAAACAGGTTATTCAAACGCGCAAAGTAGATGAGCGCGGCAAGGCCTTGGACTTTGACAGCATGGGGATTAATAACGGCCATATTGCGGTATTGCTTGCGATATGGGCGGCAAGATCGGCGCATGGCGGCTATGTCACAACCCGCCAGCCTGATCTTAAAGGTGATGAGCCGGACGATGAGTACGACATGATGCCGTTTAGCATCTAAGGCCGGCACGAATGGTTGATAGTTTACTCGAATTGCCTGAATGGCTTGAAGTATGCGAACGGTACCGTTACGACATAACGCGTTTTGCCGTCGAAGCTTTAGACATGACGTTTGAGGCAGGACAGGCCGTTACCCCGCAGCAAGAATTGCTTTTTGAGTCGATCCAAATCCCTAGTAGTCGAACGTCGGTTGCATCCGGCCATGGTACCGGTAAATCACGTTCGGCCGGTATCATCGCTTTATGGCATTTACTGTTTTACCCTGAATCGGTGATGTTATTTACAGCGCCGCAAATTGGCCAGTTACGCACCGTCGTTTGGAAAGAGATTAATATCTGTATTCAGCGCTTGCGCAATAGCAGAGCAATGGGCTGGCTTGCTGATTTTGTCGTGGTACTGGCAGAAAAGATCTATATCAAAGGCTTTAAAGATACGTGGTTCGTGTTCGCTAAAACCGCGCCAAAACACCAGCCAACTAACATTGCCGGTCAGCATGGCGATCACTACATGGTATGGGCGGATGAGGCTTGCGGTATCGATGATGCTGTCATGGAAGTTGCTATCGGCGCATTGACGCATGAGAATAACCGCGCCGTTTTGACCAGCCAGCCCGCCACTAATACCGGCTTTTTCTATGACACCCATCATAAGCTGAGCTACAAAAACGGCGGGATATGGATTGCGCTTGAATTTAACGGCGAGTTATCCCCGCTGGTCAGCGAGTCAAAACTGGTTGAAGCGCTATACCAGTATGGCAGCCGCGATCATGCCGGTTATATGATCCGCATACGTGGTAAATTCCCCGAGTTAAAAGGCAAATACCTACTCACGCGATCCGAAATTACAAACATGCTCAAACGTGAGCCGGTGGTGACTGAAGATGATGAGTATGGTTATATTATTGCTGTGGACGTTGGCGGTGACGTTGGCCGCGATAGCAGTGTTATCAGTGTTTTCAAGGTAGTCGATAAAGACTACCAAGGCCGCATTGAACGTTACGCGCATTTAGTCGATATACCGCTGTTTAGCAACCGTGCCAACATTAACGAATTGAAAGCCAAGATTTATGCCGCTGTGGCTGAATATGCTGGCGCGACCGTCGTTATCGATCCAATGGGCGCGGGCATGGGTTTATGTCAGCTACTCAAAGCCGAGGGCTTGTATTTTGAGACAGTCAACTGGGGCGTGCCTTGCTTTAATAATAGCTTGCGATCGCTTTACTTTAACAAGCGGGCGCACGCCTATGTGCGCATGGCCAAAACCGTTGAGCGCGGGATCTTTAGTGTAAGCGATAAAGTCCGCCGCATGTATCAAGTCATGACCAACCTTGAAACGCAAATGAGCCGCTTGCCGTACTTTTTTGATGAAAAATCACGCTGGGGCATTACCAGCAAAAAGGACATGCTAAAAGACGGGATCACCTCACCGGATATTGCCGATACGTTTGCTTTTGCGTTTATGGAACGGATCAGCTATTCACCAACCAATAAAGTGGAATACAAGGGCAGCACCAAGGATAAAAAAGGCTGGGAGGATTTAAGCGCTATGGCCGATATGCTTTAAAGTTTTGGTACCGTCATCAATGAGGGTACCAAAATATTTAGATTAGACCCCTAGCAGACCCCTAGCAGACCCCTAGCAGACCCCATCGATATAGCAACGTTTTACGATCTACTATAGATCGCAAGCTATCTACTGTAGATCGCATATATCTACGTTTACCTGTCAAGATTCAGACGACCATATCAAGACGTTTATACACCCATAAAGCGAGGTTTACCCTGTATGGAACACAGCCAAACGCGCCAGCCGGCACGCGTTAAAATTATAATCACTCATCCGTATTGAACAGCGAACAATAATCATGGCCAAAGAAACAAATCCTATTATTTTTAAGCTTACCGATGCTGGCAAGTTGGCCGCATTGGATGCCAAGGGTGAAACCCCAAAAATATCTATCCATTTAACCCATCTAGCTATCGGTAAAGGCCGCTATGATACGTCAGGCAAGGAAAGGGCGTTAAAAAGCGAGATCAAGCGCGTAAGTCTTGTATCGGATAGCGTCGAGGTGGTCAGCAATACCTTGCGCTTTAGTGCCAGTATAGAAGCCAGTGCGATCACGCCGATTTATGAGCTGGGGCTATTCACTGAGGCGGGCTTGTTGTTTGCGTTGGCCTCGTCTGTCACTGAGCCTTTATTTGTCATCCATCCTAATATTGTTTTTGTGGGATCGTTTGGCATTGCTTTAGGGGATGCTGATGCCAGTAATATCACGGTAAGTATCGATCCTAATGGCACCTTGTCAGCCGCGATCATGGCGCAACATTTAGCCGCTAAAAATCCGCATCCGCAATACTTAAACGTCGATCACTTAGACGTATCAAAAGACCCGCATCCGCAATATGTGACGCTAAACCGATTCCAGTTATTGCTTGATACCATGTTGCCGGTGGGTTATTTGCACCATACGCACGAAGCGGTCAATCCAAAGCCACGGTTTGATGCCTTACTGGGTGTTAGTACCGCTTGGCGTAGGCTGGCGGGCAAGATCATTGTGGGTACCGATCCTGATGATCCGTACATCAAAGACGTGGGCTTATCGCTTGGCCAAAAGGGCATGACTGAAAATGCTGGCGATGATCGGCCGCATGTTTACCCGCTTTATACCACAAACGTTTTTGAGCGCTACAACCCTAACGATCACATTGAGACAGTTTGGACGGTTAATGCCAATAAAACGGCCGTCAATGAGGGTGAGGGCATCCGATTCACCGTAAGCGCTAATAACCTACCTGATGGCCAAATATTGAAGTGGACGGCCAAAGAGGGCGCTTTAAATACCGGTAGTAACGACATAACCTCGCCAGCAAAAACGACCAGCGGCACGGTTATCTTGAAAAACGGCGCAGCAAACATAGAGTTTATGACCACGCCCGATAACAACAAGGCTGATCCTCAAATGCACGTTCGCTTAACCGTGGGCGCGCCAGCCAATCTATCGATAAACGTGCCAATCGTGGATGCCGGCCGTACTGAGAAGCTGATCCATATTACCCGAAGCACGCTTAGAGGCCTTATCTTGGATGAATACTTTAAGCTCAATAGCGGTGATTATCCAAAATCGACGGATAAGGTGCGCTTTATCGTCAATCCTTATGTGGATGTTGTGGGGTTTGATTCAGCCGTGCCAGCCATTGACGCGGGTAAAAACTGGCCGGCGGGTTCAGAAATTATCGTTGAGAATAGAGGCCGTATTTTAGGGCATGGTGGCAGCGGCGGACGAAGCGCAAGATTTAGTCAGCAAAGAGGCAGTGAATTACCTGTGCCAATAAGCGATGATCAGTATCTATATGATCTAACAAAACCGGCGCTAGTTGGTGAGAACGGCGGTACCGCCATTAGAGGTAATATCAAAGTCGAGAATTACGGCTTGATCGCTGGCGGTGGCGGCGGTGGCGGCGGTGCTGGTATCTTCTATGCTGATTCCCAAAGCGGGTACATGATCACCGTAAGCAGTGTCAAAAAGCATTTATACATTGGTGGCGGCGGCGGTTCAGGCGGTGGCGCGCCACTTGGCAAGCGCTATCCAAACTTGCATACTCTTGCTGAGTTTAATGAGCATTTTAACCCCACTGGCGTGGTTATTCCTGATCATCCGGCAGACGGAAACTATGTAACGCACGTACAAATGAACGCCAAGACCGCGTCTTTTTATAATATAGCCGGTAATAGCGCGGGCAGCAGAGGTAAATTTAACTTACCAACCGTTACCACCACCGTTGAAAACGTGAGTATGTTTAACGTACCGCGCTGGGTAGATGAAGCTAAGGGGATTTACTACTGGCAAGAAGACAGTACGGGCGTGATGCAGCAATCGCAAAATGCAACCATCGATACCGCCGGCCAGTATGGCTATGACGTGGCAAGCACTTTTAGGATGCAGGGTATTCCGCCAAACATTAGAACGATACCGGTAAGTAGCATCAAGCAAAACCATGGCGGGGCTGGCGGGGCGATCGGTGAGAACGGCAGCGATGGTGTTATGCCTAAGTATTATAATTTTGACGGCGATGTTGCAGAGAATAAGATCGTTAAAAAACTATTACCCGCAAAAGGCGGGCTGGCGGGTTTAGTCAAAGAGGGCAATGTGGTTATTACCAACCATTCCGGCGGCTCAACTAAGGGGCGTTAAGATGGCCAATCCAATCCTATTTACGATCACCAATGCGGGCAAGCAAGCGCTTAGCGGCAATGTCACGTTATCGCATGTTGCCGCTGGTACCGGTAAGCGCGCTATTACCGGTGCTGAAACCACATTAGCAAACGAGGTTGCAAGAGCGCCCATCGTATCAGGCGGCGTTGAACGTCAAAGCAATACGTTACGATTTAGCACAATGATGGACGTGGCCAGCCAAGTCGCTGTTTACGAGGTGGGCTTATTCACCAGTACCGGCGTACTTTTTGCGGTGGCCTCAACGATGGGCGCAGTGCTTTTTACAATCAGCCCTATTGAGTCCTTTATCGGATCGTTTGGCTTGTCACTTGCCAGCCTTGATAGCAGCCGCTTGGCTGTCGTTAAGGCTGGTAACGATAGCCTTGCGCTGGCAAGTATGGAGAAGCATTTAGCCACGCTTGATCCCCATCCTGAATACTTAGACTTATCGCACGTAACCAATGATGCAATGCCGCATGAGCAGTATGTCAATAAAACACGTATGGCCACCTTGTTAGATGCTGTCATGCCTATTGGCTATCTGTATTTTACCCATAGCGATATAAACCCAAAGCCCTTATTTGACGCACTGCTAGGCGTTGATACCGCATGGCGGCGCGTTACTGGTAAGATCATTGTTAGTACCGATAGCAGTGATAAGTTTGTGGAATCCCCGCGCTTTATGTTAGGCAAACGCGGGGCAACCAGCGAGGTTATTGCACAGCGGCCAACCATGTATAAATTGCATACAACCCATATATGGGAGCGCGTCGATCCGAATGAAGTTCTTTATGACGGTAAACATAAATATGACGGCAAAGCCCGTTATCAATAACATCAATTAAAACAGGCGTAATAAGCATGAGTAGTTTAACGATAAAACCAAACTGGCATGATGAGATTAATCAAGTTGACGTAACAGAGCCGATCATAGGCGGCGATGGCGGTAATGCTAACCTAGCAGCCCGCCAGCTTGCAGAGAGCATGTTGTGGCTTAAACTAAACATGCAAGCGCTGGTACCGATGGGCTATATCTACCATTCACATGAAGCCAGCAACCCTAAGCCAAAATTTGACAAACTGCTAGGCATTGAGACACATTGGCGGCGGATCACGGGCAAGGTAATGGTGGGTACCAATCCAGCTGATGCGTTTATTAAAGACGTAGGTGCAGTTATTGGCCAAAAAGGCATGACCACGCCAGCGGGTAGCGTGCGACCTAACGCATATCCATTACAGGCAACCAATATTTTTGAGCGTTACGATCCAAACATTACACTCACGCCAACTTATACCGTTTATGCCAACAAGCAAACCGTGGGCGGCGGATCAAGCATTGAGTTTACGATCACCGGTATTAATACGCCAAACAACCCTGCTGTTAATTACATTATCACCGAGGGTATCTTGAACGAAACCGGTGCTGAGATCACCGTACCTGATAGCGAGGTTAGAGGCACGGCATTTTTGGTGGATGGTTCGGCTGTTATCCCATACGATACCGTAAAAGACATGCCCGTCGATCCCGCGCGCCACGTTATCTTTACAGCCGCCGCGCCGGTTGACGATGTGGTGATATTGCCGATCGTTGAGGATACCGTGGTGGCCACATTGTCCTTTACTATTAACACGGTTGAGCAGTCTACTAAAAAAGGCAGTATGACCTATAGAACGCCGGTACCAGTAGTGACTGGTGTAAAAGAAAGTCCATTAAAACTACCTGAGTTTGATTCAAGCGGCCGCCGCTACCATACGTTTGAGGAGTTGGAGTCAGTGTTGCGTGAATTGGGCGGCTTGCCAGCTATTACCGATGGCTTTAGATTGCATCATATTTGGGTGCGCTTGCCTGATGAATATGCTGATAGCAGTCTTTACACGATCAGCTTAGCGGCTGGATCGGCGGGCGGTAAGAACAACTTTAATATAGAAGTGATTAGGGATGCCTCTTACGGCGGTGTGTTTAGAGCCAATACCCCTGCTGGCGAGCAAGCCCATAGAAACTGGGTTAAATTAAAATCGACGATAAATAAAAACTGGGATCAGTCTTATTTGCCGCAAAATGTACCGATCACTATTACTGTTACCCGTAAAGTATAAGGCCGCTAAGATGATTAACAATATCTATCTAAACGCCGTTCGATCTCACGTTGACTTGTTGGTACGCCGCGCGCGTACTGACAAGCTGATCGTGTGGGATGTTGGTACGGATGAGGTTCACGATCCGACGTTGGTGGCTTATCGTGCCTATGGTGATCGTGATAATGCCGATATTGTCATGTTATGCGCTGGTACCAATCGCATTGGTGAGCCGCTACCACAGCGAACGATCTTTTTACCCTTGCCGGCAAGTTTGGCGCAGCTGAAGCGCAAGCATTTAAGCAAGGAGATTGTGATCAATGGATTATGACGAAGATTATCTAAGCGCCGACCGTGAAGACAGCACCAGTTATCAGGATCGTAAAACTAACGCCATGACGTTAGAGCAGCTGAGACAATGGCGCTTGCAAACGGGTAAGACCGTGGGCGACCAGCGCAAACATGCCAGCCGTCATAAGCAGTATTACAAAGACACCATCGAGGATATTGAGCATGGCGAACGACTAACAACCCGCCAGCTGGCCTCATTGATTAAAACCGCCAAAAGTAAGGCTGGTATCAGTGCTGGCGAGTTGCTGGAATTTACGTTAGGCGACACCAAGCGCAACCGCGAGCTTAAAAAGACGTTGAACGCCGCCATACTGGATGCTTATCTCGCTAACGTTAAAGTTGCATCCAATAAGTTTTTAGGCGGGATCACACCCCAGCAAGTGATCAACCAATCGCGCGTTGAAGACATTAAGCGCGCCAATACGCAGATCTTTTTAGCCAGTGTTTTTAGGCGCAAGGGTAACGTGATTCAGTTTGTCACGAACGCTGGTATCGGCAGTAAGGACACGCATCACTATGTATCGGTGCAGTTGCTCGATTATCCAAACTTGCTGCTAGGCCGTACCAAAGCGCCAACCGTGCTGGACGTTAAAAAGGCCGTGGCAGATGGCAAGATCCGTTTTGATTGCGATTGTGGCCGTCATCGCTACTGGTACCGGTATGTGGCAACCGTTGGTAAATATAATTATGGCGTGGATGAAAACCGCTATCCATCGACACGTAACCCAAAATTAACCGGCGTGGCTTGCAAGCACGCGTTACGGGTTATGAAGTACGTTACCAGCGCGCACATGCTGGCCAAGATACGAAGCTATGCCCGTGAGGATATAGCCAAAGCCACCAATCAGGTTAAGCCGCATCGCGTGGCCGCCAAGGCGCTAGAACGTGAGGCCATGAAGCAGACAGAGGCGCTTAATAACTGGAAAGGCCGTTTGCATTGGAGTAAGAAGATCAAGCAAGCAGCCCTTACCGCTGAGAAGCAGATCAAAGCTGAGCAGAAAAAGGCGCAAGCCAAGCAGCCAAACATGCCAACACAGGCCGAACGTGCCAGCTATCAATACGCCAAAAAGCAGATAGGCCGCAAAGGCGTACCGGATAACTTTAAAGAAATTTATCAGACCGAAATTAACACCTATCAGAAAAAATGGGGCAGCAAATGAGCTTGCGTATAGAGAATAAGCTGGTCACTGATGGCCAGCGTTTGGCCAATAGAATTATTACCTTGCGTAGTCAGTCAGTGATACCGTCATTCGCTTTTAGACGCGTCACCATACCGATAAACGAGGCAAACGCGCGCGATAGCGATACATGGTCAGGACTGGGTACGGTAAGCAATAGCGACGAACATGCTATCGATTATGAGCCGCTAGGTCATGCCATGGTTTTGATGCTAGACAGTTTAGGCGGCGCTTTTCATGATACAGGCATGTTTGTTTTGCCTGAAGAAATGTCGTCGATCGTTTTGATTGAGCCTTACGATATTTTGTTAGAGGGCGACGAACGCTTAAAAAATGCACCGGACTGGAAGCCCAGCAAGGGTGATTTGTTTTGCTATATGCTGAATGGCCATAAGGAATATCACGAAGTCACCGGCGTTATGGCGCAGTCCATGCTGGCAAGTGCTGGCAGCCGCTATGCAATGGCGCAGCGTTTTGATCTTGATTACTTGGATGCGTTTAATGAGGAGGATATTAAAGACGTACCGGTGCCTTATGAGTAGGGTATAACTGCTAATTGATCCTAAAAGCCGCCTAATAAGCGGCTTTTTTGTGTTTGGAACACCCCTAAAACGGCCTATTCAAAGCCTATTAACATTAACACTATCAGTTATAGACGTTTTACATATCCAACCCGACCACATAGGATTAATCCCAATGGATAAGAAGCAAGCAGCAGCACTAAACACAGCCGCACATAAAGAAGTACAAGCAACCCGTCGCTTTATGCGCTTTTTGAACGATAAAGACAATGCGGGTAATGAAGTTGCCGCGTTTGACTCAATGCTGGCAAGTCACCAAGGCGGCCGTGAAGTCGCCTTAACTGAATTACCTGAGTCTTTACAGGTTATTTTATCTAACGAATATGTTGCCGAAAACCAGCAAGCGATCTTTGATGGCTTGCAAGACGGTATCATCGAATTTCAGCGCCGCAATGGTGGTGAAATGCCGTCAGAGTACGCATTGGCAGCCGCGCTAACAACCGCCGCCGCGCCATTCCGTACTGACAGCGACGAGCCAACTTTTGATAGCCTAACCCTTGGTCATCATGAAGCGCTATCGATCGTGCCAGCCGCTACGCAAGTGGTTATTGCTTACGGTATCTCAAACGCCTTGCCATTGGTATCAATGTTGCCTAACCCGATGGGTAGTAACGAATTGCCAATCGTTTACGGCACAGCTGTTGCCGGTTTAGATATGGGCGTTATGCGCCGTGGTGAGTTGATGGATGGCGATAAAGCTGGTATGCCATACCTTGAAAACCGCCATACGCTAACGATGGAGAAAGGCGCAGCGGGCGAGTTTACCCTAGACTCTCACGTCGCTTATACCGCTGGCAAGCGTACTGATAAGACAACCAAGTTTACCGTTGATACAAATTCAGCAGTTGCGCCATTCTTAGGCGGCCGCGTTGCTGTATTGATCAAAGGCGTTGAGATTGCAAACGATAAGCATCGTTCGCATCCGACTACTGGCGGCAAAAGTGTTTTACAGCCAATGGATCCAGTTGAGATCGGCGTAAACAAATATATCGTTACGTCAGCAGTAGCAGATCTTGACACGCATAAAATCACTGTGCAGTTTGATGTTACTGATGGCGTTGAGCCTGAAGCGGACGATGTAACTGTTGAGCTGATCTTTGACTACGAGCGCAAAGACAATAACGGTAACAAGATCTTGCGTGAGCCATCAACGGACATGGAATTTTTGCATCGTTCAATCTATGCGCACCCAAGCCGTTCACGTTCAACCGCCAGCATCGACGCGATCACCCAGCTGTCAAATGAGCTAGGCATTAACTGGTATGCAGCATCGCAAACAATCGCTATGCAGCGTTACTACTTTGAGCAGACTGGCCGCTTATTGCGTACCGCTGTCAATATGTGCTTATCAGATGCAGATCCTAAAACCGGCCGCGTGGTGCAGTTTAACTTCACTAAAAACGGCGTATCACCGACCAATATCGCTGAAGCGTTTGCTAACGTGAATATCACGCTAGGCTTAGCACGTACTCGCTTATCTCGCACCATTAACATGGCAATCGCGGGTTATGATCTTTATGTATCAGACCGTGGCGCAGCGTTCTTTGCTGGCATGAGTGGCGAAAACTACGAGCCAACCGGCGTGGCGTTTGGTGATCAGTATTCTGTTTACCGTATCGGCCGTCTAAAAAACAGCGGTGCGAACGTTTATTACGTGCCTGAAAGCATGGGCGTGTTCAATGAAGACGACGACACCACGACCGCACACGCATTGCTTGCGCCGCGTACTACGCAGCCAGCACAAGCGCCGTTCGTTGGCTTTACCGCCGTACCGCCTATGGTACTTACGTCAAATGCAGACGCGTTTGAAAAAGACGTAGCGATCTACAGCCGCATGGCAGCTGAAGTGAATCCTATCCCACGTTTCCGCAATCAATTCATGTTGATTGAAATGATTAACTTGCCAGCGCTTTAATAAGGCCGGTAAAGGGTTAGCCACAAAAGCCTTGCTGTCATACGTGGCAGCAAGGCTTTTTTAAATCTTAAATACGATAAATACCATCCAAGGATCCTAGATATGACAGACATGAAGCAAGTACCTGAAAACCTAAAAGAATTAGAGCAAAAAGCGGCGTTCAAAAGTGTTTATAAAAAACACACGGTTGAGCAGTTACAAGAGCTATTGCTCGAAGCCAACACCGATTACCTAAGCGACGACAATAAAGCGGCATTGGTATGGCGCTATATGGACGCTAAGGGCATGGCTTTTGATGAAGTGGCTATAAACGGTGGCGATGAGCCTCAAACCGCGCCTATCGAGCCAAACGACAGCCAAACAGACACGCCAGCGGCCGCGCCTGAAGCTGAAACCGTCGTTGATCCTGAAGTCAAACAAGACGAAGTGAGCCAAGATGATCAAGTGGTTACTGAAGACACGCCGGCAAGTGATAATGATCAGCCTGAAACCACGCCGGACGCGCCAGCCAAAGAAGAAGCGCCAGCAGAAACCGCGCCAGTAAAAGCCGATTATGTTGCTATTGAAAATACCGGTGCTTTTAATTTCTTAGAGACAGCGACCAGCACGCTAGTACGCGCCAAAGAAGTAACCAAGGTTTATCCAAACGCCAGTGTTACCAAGGCGCAGATCTTACGCAATGTTGAGCAATACAACTATACGCGTGGGGCTGTGTTAAAGATCGTTAATTAATAACCGGCTGGCAAGTAAAGGTGATCATGGCAGAGCTATGATCATCCAGCTTTAAAACACCCATAAGGTAAAGATCATGATTGAGAGTAAAACACTAGGATCAGCGGCCGGTATTCAATATCAGGGCGTTATCGACAAGTCCGAGGGCACCGATCTACCGTCATTGGCCAATGGCGTTGTGGTAGGTAAATTCAAACGCGGACGTATGGATAAGCCATTTACCGTTACGGCCGTCAATTATCAGGCAATGCTAGGGCATGAGCCAAGCAATCCCAGTTATTTGGCAGTCGAAGACGCGTTTAAGCGTGGAGTAAGTCAGCTTAAAGTACGGCGGGTAGGTAGTTCGGGAAAGTTTCCGGCGGCGTAGCAATAAGGGCAAGGTTATGGGTTAGCGCGCCTTATCCGGTATTGATAAGTGATGATGCGTATAGACCTACCATCAAGACGCTCGATGTTACGCTTAAACGTGTATTGCATAAAGTGGATTTAAGCGAAGCGCTACAACCAACCCTAAAAACACTTGATATTACATTACGTTCAGTGGTGTTAGGGAAAGCTATTAACGACGGCGGCGCGTGGCAACCAACCCTAAAAACGCTTGATATTGAATTATATAGAAAACCGCCAATGAAAGTAGAGGCAAGCGCTGAGAGCGCGTGGCAATCAACCCTAAAAACGCTTGATATTGAATTGCATCGTTTATTGATTCAACATAGCGTTTTAGATGATAGCGCAGTGCAGCCG
>DAIPIF010000014.1:0-17950 GCA_036770925.1 Psychrobacter sp. | reverse complement strand
GGATGGCTCAATTATTGAGACGCCGATTAAAGCCAACTTCCGTGAAGGTTTGACTGTACTTCAGTACTTTATCTCGACGCATGGTGCCCGTAAAGGTCTAGCCGATACCGCACTGAAAACCGCTAACTCGGGTTACTTAACTCGTCGTTTGGTTGACGTGGCGCAAGATTTAGTCATTACCACTGATGACTGTGGCACTGAGCAAGGCTTGCTCATGACGCCGCATATTCAAGGTGGCGAAATCATTGAGAAGTTAGGTGATTTGGTATTAGGACGAGTCACGGCACGTGATGTGACTTACAATAATGATGAGTCAAAAATTCTAATCCCTGCCGGTACTTTAATTGATGAGCATTGGGTCGATGTCTTAGATGCTAATGCGATTGATGATATCTGGGTACGTTCGGTCATTACTTGTGATGTGGCGCATGGCGTTTGTTCACAGTGTTATGGTCGTGACCTAGCGCGTGGTCATAAAGTCAATATCGGCGAATCAGTCGGTGTGATGGCGGCGCAGTCTATCGGTGAGCCGGGTACTCAGTTGACCATGCGTACGTTCCACGTGGGCGGGGCAGCAAGCTCAGCCTCTGTGGACAACAGCATCTCTGTACGTAATGCCGGTCAAGCGCATTTTGAGAATATGAAAACGGTTGAGCATACTGATGGTCACCTCGTTATCGTCTCGCGTTCTGCTGAAATTGCCTTGACGGATGAATTAGGTCGTGAGCGTGAGCGCTATAAAGTTCCTTATGGTTCAAGCGTTCTAGTGAAGAGCGGCGATCAAGTAGAAGGTGGTCAAACCATCGCTAAATGGGATCCGCACACGCATCCTATTATCACCGAGTTTGCGGGTAAAGCACGCTTTAGTGATATTACCGATGGTATGACTGCCACCGTAAAAATCGATGATGCCACTGGTATGAGCTCGTTTGAGATTTTAGCAACGCGTGACCGCTCAAGCTCAGCTAAAGACTTACGTCCGGCTATTATCTTGAATACCGATGCGGGTAAAGAAGTGGTTTATTTCTTACCTGCTGAAACCATCATTCGCGTCAGCGATGGTGAAGAAGTCGCCGCGGGTTCGATTTTAGGTCGTGTCCCACAAGCTTCATCAGGTACCAAAGATATTACCGGTGGTTTGCCACGCGTGGCTGACTTATTTGAAGCACGTCGTCCGAAAGATCATGCCATCATGGCAGAGATGACGGGTGTGGTCAGCTTTGGTAAAGAGACTAAAGGTAAAAACCGCTTCATCATTACTAATGAAGATGGCGAAGTACATGAAGAGCTGATTCCGAAATGGCGTCAGATTAACGTCTTTGAAAACGAGACGGTTGCCCGTGGTGAAGTCATCGCTGATGGTCCGCAAAACCCGCACGATATCTTACGTCTTAAAGGCGAGACGGCACTTGCTGATTATATCGTAAACGAAGTCCAAGACGTTTACCGCTTGCAGGGTGTAAAAATCAACGATAAGCATATCGAAGTTATTATTCGTCAGATGCTGCGTAAAGTTGAGATTACAGACGCTGGCGACTCAAATCACTTTAAAGGTGATCAGGTTGAGTATGCGGATCTAAAAGCACTGAATACTAAGCTTGAAGCCGAAGATAAATTCCCAGTGAAGTATGAGCGTCAATTATTGGGTATTACTAAAGCGAGCTTGGCAACTGAGAGCTTTATCTCAGCGGCGTCTTTCCAAGAAACGACTCGTGTCCTCACTGCTGCCGCCGTAACGGGCAAGAGTGATGAGCTGCGTGGCTTGAAAGAAAACGTAGTCGTGGGTCGCTTGATTCCAGCGGGTACCGGTCTTGCTTATCATAAAGCGCGTAAAGAAAAAGCAGATCAAAAGCTTGAAGATAAAGACTTAAATGCTGCATTTGATATGGGCATGGGTCTCAGTGATAATAAAGACTTTACCAGTTTTGATGAAGCCTTTGCTCAAGAGCTAAGCCAAGATAACTAAGCTTAGCTAAAGTCTATTGATATAAAAAAGCCAGCCTAAGTTGCTGGCTTTTTTATGGGCTGGTTTTAACCATACTTGTTGAATATCTGTGAATGGTTATCTTTATCCCTTCATAGACCATTCATCCAAAGACCACAAGCCGCTTATCATTGCCATAAAAAAGCTCATTCCACATGTGCTGAATGAGCTTTTTAATTTAGTCTTTAAGACTATTTTATATCGACTTTGATAGCGCCATGGCTTAGCTTAAAGTCCACTAATTGGGCAATGGTGGCATTTGCTCAGTGGGGGTAGCCGCTAATGGCTGTGGCTTATCCTCAGTTTTTTCTGGGGGCACTCGCTCATTATTGATATCCTCATTATCCTCTGCCACTACTTCAGGCTCAGGGGCTTTACGCTGCTGTGTTTTGGGTTTGACAGGTTTGGTCGGCGTCATTGCCTTTTCTTCCTCATCATCACTCGTGGTTACGATACCCTCATCCGTCATCTCAATAATACGCTGCTTTTGCTTTTTAGACTTGGACTTATTATTTAAGGATACCCACTGATATGGCGTATTTTTGAGCTGCGCACGCATGAAGTCCATCCAAACAGGAAGTGCAGCGACGCCGCCATACTCACGGCGTCCGAGTGTTTTAGGTTGGTCAAAGCCCATCCAAACCACGGTAGCATTGGTCGGATGAAAACCTGCAAACCAAGCGTCTTTTGCCTCGTTGGTGGTTCCTGTTTTGCCGCCGATATCACTACGCCCCAGTGCTTTGGCTTTAACCGCTGTACCGCGCTGTACCACATCTTGCAAAATGCTTGCCATCTCATAAGCCACCCGTGGCTGTAGGATACGCGGTGCTTGAGTAGCCGTCATGTATTGCACGACGGGCGCTTTGAGGCGGTCGGCTGCTGGACTGGCATCATATATAGTCACATCAAGCGCTGGTGTAGGCGTCTGTAATTCTGTGTCAATAGGAGCAACGCTAGTATCATCTGCGGCGTTTTCTATATCGTCTGGGCTACTGAGCGCTTTTTTAGTACTCGGCTTACCATAGTTTTTAACCAGTTTTTCATTGAGCTTATCCAGCTGCTCATTGAAGCATAAGGCACAGGCTTGTTGAGGATTGGCTTGAAACAGCAGTTTATTATCATAATTATAAATTTGTTCAATAAAGTAGGGCTGAATGCGATGACCACCATTAGCAAATGAGGTATAGGCAGTCGCCATTTGTAAGGTGGTCGCTTGTCCTGCTCCTAATGCAAGCGATAAGGTCGTCGGCAGCTTTTCTTTATCCAGACCAAATTGATCGAGTAAACTTAAGGTGTCAGAAATACCAATCGCTTGTAATAAACGCACAGAAACCAAGTTACGGGAGAGGTAAAGACCACGGCGTAAGGTAATATCACCTAAAAAGCGCCCATCGGAGTTCTTTGGTCGCCAGCTGCCCACTTGAATGGGGCGGTCAGAGACGATGCTATCGGGTCGATAGCCTTTTTCAAGCGCAGCGGTATAAACCAGTGGCTTAATGGTTGAACCGGGTTGTCGCCAGCCTTGCAAGGCACGGTTGAATTTACTGTGATTAAAGTCAAAGCCGCCTACCAATGCCTTAATAGCGCCAGTATCTGGATTTAAAGACACTAAGCTACCTTGCACCTCAGGAATTTGTGCCAATTGCCAACTGCCTTTATCCGTTTTTATTAAGCGGATGATATCGTTTTTACTGACGACTTGTGAGGCATTACTAGGATAGTTGCCAATGCGGTTGGCTGAAAAATGTTTGCGTGCCCAGCTGATACCCGCCCAATCAACGCTAACCGTTTCGCCAGAGGGCATCAGCGCCTCAAAGCTGCGTGATTTTACCTGAGTGACTTTTGCAGGATACATACTGCCATAGCGGCGAAAGTTTTCAAGAGGCTCATCATTGGCTTCAGCACCACGCCAGCCATGACGATGGTCATAGGCGACCAAGCCTTTTAGGATAGCTGCTTCGGCATCGGCTTGTGACTGACTGTCCACGGTGAGACGGACGCGCCAACCGCCATTCACCACTTCATTGCCATAACGATTGACCAGTGCAGAACGGGTCATTTCTGCCAAATAAGGCATATTAACATCGAGCTTTTCTTGATATAAGTTCAGTCCAATAGGCATATTGATGGCTTCATCATGCTGCGCTTGGCTGATATAATTAAGCTCAAGCATACGCCCAATGATCCAGTTACGCCGCGTCAGGGCGCGCTCAGGATTAGCCACCGGATTATATTTTGAGGGTGCTTTTGGCAAACCGGCTAACATCGCCACTTCAGCAATTGTCAGGTTATCTAGAGACTTGCTATAATATTTTTTGGCGGCGGCTTGAATACCATAAGCGCCTTCGCCTAAATAAATCTTATTGACATATAGAATTAAAATATCGTTTTTGCTGAGCTCATCTTCCATTTTACGGGCTAAAAACAGCTCGGTAAGCTTACGATTTAACGTGCGCTCAGAGCTTAAAAAGTAGTTTTTAGCGACCTGCATGGTGATGGTAGAGCCACCCGTTTGACCATCATCTTCAGTGACAGCCTCGGTGAGGGCGCGCCCAAGTCCTTTAACACTAATGCCACTATGCTGGAAAAAGGAGGCGTCTTCTGCTGCTAAAAAGGCATTAATTAAATCTTTAGGAACCTCGTCAATGGTCACTGGAAGCGATAAACGGTTGCCATATTGCCCGATTAGTTTATCATCACTACTATAAATTTGTAGCGGCATCTCTAAGCTGACCGTTTTAATTTCTTGAGTACTCGGTAAGGTGGGCGATAAATACATCGCCATACCATAAAAACCAATGGGTACAGCAAGAACCACTATGATGGCGAGCGCCAAACAGGCAACGAAAAGCCCCACCAAAAAGTGAAGGAGACGAACGGCTGTATTTTTTTTGGTCATAATGAGACTTATTGATTAAAATTTACTACAAATAGCGTATTATACCTACAACAAAAAGAGAAGGTGATACTAAATGTGTAATTTCTCGATAGATGCTTCTTAAAAGCTTGAATATGTCTAATAAGTAACGTATTGTATTCGATTATTACAATAATCATTTAGAACGTACACTCCATATGAGGTATAGAGTTTGTGAGGCTATTTTCTCCTAAAAATCGACATTTAGTTGGAGTGGATGTTTGCGCCACCTCAGTAAAACTGGTTGATATACAGCGTCAGCAAGGGATATTCCACTTAAAATCTTACGGCATTGAAAAATTGCTACCAGGTATGGTGGTGGATAAATTAATTGTTGACACCGAAGTGGTGGGTGACGTCATTGCTCAGTTAGCACGGCGCTGTAGAGTAGCTGGTAGCTCAGCAGCTACCGCAGTTTCAGGGTCAGCAGTCATTACTAAAATTATTGATATGGACGCCGCACTGAGCGATGTTGAGCGCGAAGCCCAAATCCGCTTAGACGCCGATCAATATATTCCTTATCCATTAGATGAGGTGAACCTTGATTTTGAAGTGCTCGGTCCCTCTTTAGTAGATGAGAATTTGGTACAAGTCTTACTAGCCGCCTCACGTTCAGAAAACGTTGATCAGCGTGTAGACGCGCTTGCCTTTGGTGGGCTTAAAACTGAAATTATGGATATTGAGTCGCATGCTATTGAGCGTGCCTTTGGGTTGATAGTAGATACCCTGCCTAATTTACCCGAGCTGGTTGCTTTAGTCGATATAGGTCACAATCAGACGACGCTTTATGTGGCTAAAGAGGGTGAGTTTGTGTATAGCCGTGAGCAATTATTTGGCGGCTCGCAGTTGACCGAAGCCATTCAGAACCGTTACGGTCTATCTTATGAAGAAGCGACGCTCAATAAGCGTGAACGTACCTTGCCTGATGACTATTATCCAGAAGTGCTGGTACCTTTTATGGAAAGTGTGATTCAGCAAGTGACGCGCTCTTTACAGTTTTACTTTTCATCCAGTCAATATAATACTATTGATCATATGGTGTTAGCGGGTGGTACCAGCTCTATTCCAGGGTTATCTGCTATGGTAGAGCAGAAGCTTGGTATTCCGGTTACGGTCGTGAATCCCTTTATTAATATGACTATTGATCCCTATATCGATAGCGAACAGCTGGCAATTGATGCCCCGAGCTTGATGGCAGCCTGCGGTTTGGCATTAAGGAGCTTCGACTAATGGCTCGTATTAACCTACTGCCTTGGCGGCAAGAAGAACGCGCGCGGCGTAATAAAGAATTTATCACTGCAGTGGTGGCGGTGACTTTACTGGCGCTACTTAGCGCATTTGCCACGTGGAGCTACTTTAGTAATGAGCTTGATGAGCAAAATAGTGCCAATGCGCTCATTGAACAAGAAAATAGTCGTTTAGATGCCGCTTTAGTCAAAATTGATAGCTTAGAGCAACGCCGTGATGACATCGTTTCGCGTATGCAGGTGATTCAAGACTTACAAGGTCGTCGTCCTGTACCGGTACGCTTATGGGATGATATTGCTAAAGCCTTGCCGCCGGCACTTTATTTAAATAACTTAAAACGTGAAGGCGATTTAATTACCCTGACCGGATTAGCCGATAATCCTAATGTGGTGTCAAGCTTGATACGTAACTTAAATGACAGTAAATGGATGGATAATTCAGCAGTACGAACCATTCAGCAGAACATTACTGCCTATCAAGCTGCCCCTGAGCTGACCCAAAGCGGTGAGCAGGCACGTCCAACCTACCCTGAAGACAACTATATGCAGTTTGTCGTCACCACTCAAGTACAATCTGAATCAGTCCTCGAGGCTGATGCTGAGGCTGCAAATAATGTCACGGCTGTTGAGTCTGGAGGTGGGTCATGAAGCTGACTAAAAAAAAGCTATTGCTTAAAAAGAAAAAACCCGTCACTGATGCGGCTACTATTACCAAAAAACCTAAAAAGTCTTTTGATTTTAATGAATTTCGCCGTAGTTTTGAGTCATTAGACAGTCAAAACTATGGTAGCTGGCCCTCAGCGGTCAAAGCGACTGTGTTCATCATGATTATAGGCTTTATCGCGGCATTGTCTTGGGCATTGCCGATTAGCAGCAAAATAGATGAAATAACGGCGGCTGAGAGTCAGCAACAAACCCTCTTAGACAGCTATCGTGAAAAAGAATCACGAGCACGCCATTTAGACGTTTATGAAGCCCAAGTGCTACAAATGGAAACCGAGTTTAATACCTTGTTAGAGCAGCTACCCAAAGATACGCGGGTATCGGAGCTGGTTGAGGGTATTAACATGACGGGTGTGGGCAGCAGTATTCGTTTTCAGGATATTTCTGTTGAGCCTGAAATTGAAAATGAGTTTTTCATTGAACAGCCGATTCGTATTGCGGCTTTAGGTGAATATCATCAATTTGGTAACTTTATTAGTGGTCTTGCCGCCTTGCCGCGCATTATTACGATGCATGATTTTGAGGTGACGAATCCACAGCCGACTCTAGATGCACTTCCTGAGTTGAATTTGGTATTACAGACCAAAACATATCGCTCAAAAACGATAGATGAGACACCCGAAGTAGAACCTACTGCGGATGCGGCAACTGATGAGGCGGTAGAGGGTAACTGATGACTATTAAAAAAATACCTATGATACTGGCATTAACTGTCGCTACCAGTTGGCTCAGCGGTTGTAGTGATCGTATTGGCATGGCGGAGCAGGCGATGAATGATATCCGTAATATGGAAGCACAGCCTGTTGAACCCCCACCGCAAGCGGAATTGGTAGAAGATTTTGTCTATAGTGCCAGTATGCTCCGCAGTCCATTTTTACCGCCAAGCTTGGTCAATTCTGAAGCACCGACGACTACTTTTGATGGTATTCGCCCTGATATTAATCGTACAAAAGAAGAGCTTGAGCAGTATGATATCGAGCAGCTGACTTTCCGAGGTATCGTAATCTCACCTGAGGGTCAGCAGTATGCGTTGATACAGCGTCCTGATGGCTCGGTTGCCAGTGCTAAGGTGGGCGACTATATGGGATTAAACGATGGTCGAATTGTTGAAATCACGCCGACTCAGATTAATTTAATTGAAATTGTGCCAGATAGCCGCGTAGGGTTTATTGAAAGACCGCAGTCGCTCGTTTCTCCTATAAGTTAAGTTGGCAGATTTTTTTGAGGAATAAATAATGATAGTAGGCAATAATAAGGTAATGACGATGAGTAACCGTGTATCTTCTACCTTCGCCATATCTGCGTTGGCAATGAGTATGGTCGCAATGAGTAGTAGCGCCTATGCTGATCAGCGTATTAATAATGTCTCCGTGGTGCAAACTGCACCAGCGGTGACTCAGTTGCGTTTGGGTTTTACAGGTACACCGATTTTGCCTGCCGCCTATCAGCTCAATAATCCCAGTCGTTTGGTATTAGACTTTGAACAAGTGCAAAATGGTCTCGCGAGCCGTTTTATGGATTACAATATCGGCATGGTAAACGAGGTGACTACCCTAAGTAGTGACAGTACCACTCGTCTGATTGTCGGTCTGAAGCAAGATGGTAGCTATACCACCGCTATTGATGGCAATGACTTACTATTGACCATTACCGAGCCTAATACTGCGCCTGCTAGCCCCAGCTATACGATGACGACGGACAATAACGCTTTGAGCACGACAGCGGTCGTGACACCTATTGTCGAAACCAGTAGCGTTGCGGCGGCGCCTATTGTCACCAGAAACAACACCAATATCAGCACTAATACCAATAAAGCCCAACCGCCTGCTGATACGATGATTGTGCGAGTCAATCCGCTATTAGATCCCAGACTTGCCTCATCACAAGTGAGTCAGCAGTATAGCTATGATGGCTTAACGGCGCTGAATTTTGCCGCAGGTGCCAACGGTGGCGGTAATGTCAGCGTAACGCTGGCTAATGAATCCATTCCCGTTGACGTGCAGCGTCAAGGTAATAAGCTGGTCATACGTCTGACCGGTAGCACTGTTCCCAGAAATCTGCTGCGACGCTTGAACATCAATAGCGCTCTAGTAGAGAGCATTGATACAAAAAATCAAGGCGATAATGGGGTCATTACCATTAATATGAGCGCCGATTATGAGTATCAAGCGTATCAATCCGGTAATCAGCTGAATATCGGTATCGACACGCCGGCACTGCTACGTGAGCCGACCCTTGAAGAGCGGGTTTATACGGGTGAGGCGCTGTCTATGGAATTCCAAGACGTCGAGATTCGTAGCGTATTGGATATTTTAGCGCAGTTCACCGAGATGAACATTATCGCGAGTGACTCCGTTGCCGGTAATATTACTTTGCGCCTAATTAATGTACCTTGGGACCAAGCACTGGATATTATTCTAAAAAGTAAAGGCTTAGGCAAGCGTGAGAATGGCAATGTCATCTTAATTGCGCCGGCAACTGAACTGGCTAAGCAAGAAGCAGAAGAGCTTGAAGCGCAGCAAGCGGTTGAAGCTTTTGACCCTTTGCGTACCGAATATATTCGCTTAAGCTATGCAAAAGCTGAAGATGTGCTCACTTTGATATCGAGTGGTAGTGGAGCCTCTAGTGGTGGCAATAACAATAATAGCCAAGATAATAATACCCTGCTGTCCAACCGTGGTACGGTGACGATTGATAATCGTACCAATACCTTAATCATTAAAGATGTGGCGCAAAGTATTGAAAATATCCATAAGCTCATTAGCAAAATTGATATTCCGGTACGCCAAGTGATGATTGAGGCACGTATTGTCAGTGCCAGTGATAACTTTAGTAAAGAGATTGGCGTGCGTTGGGGCATCTTATCTAATGGCGCTGCAAATAACCGTAACTTGCTAGTCGGTGGTAGTAACCAGACGTTATGGGATTTGAAGGATTTTGAAGTTGAGAGCACGACGGTAAATGGACAGACGATTGCTTATCCTAAATATGATATCAGTCGCCCTGATAACTTAAACGTCGATTTAGGCGTTGCCAATCCGGCGGGTCGTATCGCCTTTGGTCTGCTAGGGTTATCTGATTTTATGCTCGATTTAGAGCTGTCAGCCATGCAAGCGGACAATCGCGGTGAAGTTATCTCAACGCCGAAGATTTTGACAGCCGATAAGCAAACGGCAAAAATATCTTCAGGTACACAGATTCCGTATCAAGAAGCGGCTGCTAGTGGTGCGACAGCGACAAGCTTTAAAGAAGCTGCCTTGAGTTTAGAGGCAACGCCAAATATCACCCCTGATGGCAAGATTGGCTTGCAGTTACTCATTACGAATGGCACGCCAACGATTATTAATAATCAAGTGGCGATTGCAGAGGATTCTATCTCAACCAACGTAATCGTTGAAGATGGTCAAACCATTGTACTCGGCGGTGTCTTTAAAAACCGTACCAGTAAAGGGGTGGATAAAGTTCCTTTCTTAGGGGACTTGCCGTATATCGGTCGTGCCTTCCGCCGCGATGTACAAAACAATAGTAAAGAAGAGCTGCTTATCTTTATCACCACTAAGCTCATTAATGATGGTAGCAGTCGTTTAGATTAATAATGTTGATTATTAATTATTGATGGGCTGTTTTAGAGTCATCAATTAGTGGATAAGGTTTAAATGATAAAAAAGCAAGCGCTGATGCTTGCTTTTTTATTACCTAAATTTTGCCATTCACCTACTTTACTGTTAATAATCACCGCTGATTACTAGCCAGAATAATAATGACGTTGTATCATAGCTAATTTAGCTGAGTAAGTGTTATGTTGGAGGAATTGCCGTCGGTATTCTTAGTCGGGCCGATGGGCGCAGGAAAAACAACCATAGGTCGTCTGCTCGCTAAGCAGCTGGGTCGTGAATTTATAGATAGTGACTGGTATGTCGAGTGGCAAACGGGTGCGGATATCGCGTGGATATTTGCTAAAGAGGGCGAAGCAGGTTTTCGTGCCCGTGAAACTCGCGCCATTGATGAGTTAACTCAGCGCTCGCAGATTGTACTCGCGACAGGTGGCGGTGCGGTGATGTGTGAGGATAATCGTAAATTTTTGCATCAACGTGGTATCGTCATTTATCTGAATGCGCCGGTCGATGTGCAGATGACGCGTACCGCTAAAGATAAATCGCGCCCGCTATTGCAACAGCCAAATCCCAGAAAAATACTACAAGACTTGTATCGGATTCGCGACCCTCTTTATCGGCAAGTGGCACATATTGTGATGCCCACTGGTCATACCTATCCACGGCACATGGTGCAGCAGTTATTGCACAAGCTTGAGGCGTTGTCGCTACAGATGCCCGTAGATGATGCTGTAAAGCCGCCATCAATAGAAGAATGAGTATAACCGCGTTTATGGAATTAACCCTTTATGGGTCAGGTTTCATCCACTATTTGCCTATTGCTATAATGAAAGCGATTTAGGGAGTATTTTATGACTGCGCCATTTAACACTGCATCAGCAAGTCAACAAGGGTTAATGGTACATACCCAAAGCCATGATTATCCGATTGTTATCACGGTCGATAGTCCCTCTCATCATAATTATCTCAATAACCATCTCAATAATAATGCCAATAGCCGCACTACTCAGCCGGTGATTGATACTGAGGCTATTTCAACTGAGATGGCAGCGCAAATCATGCCGTATATTAAGGGACAACAAGTACTGATTGTCACCAATGAGACCATTGCGCCTTTATATTTGCAGCCATTACAGCAGCAGTTAGAGCAACACTTTAAGGTGGCCGTTTGTATTTTAGCCGATGGAGAGCAATACAAAAATCAGGACAGTATCAATCAGATTTATGATGCCTTAATGGCGCAGCACTTTAACCGTGATGTCACTTTGGTGGCGCTTGGCGGCGGGGTGGTGGGTGATATGACAGGCTTTGCGGCGGCAAGCTTTATGCGTGGCGTGAACTTTATTCAGATTCCAACCACGCTTTTATCGCAAGTGGATTCTAGTGTCGGCGGCAAAACGGGTATCAATCACCCACAAGGCAAAAATATGATTGGTGCGTTTTGGCAACCGCAAATGGTGCTGGCGAACATGAGCACTCTGCAAACTCTGCCACCTCGTGAGCTATCGGCAGGATTGGCTGAAGTGATTAAGTACGCACTGATTATGGATGTGGAATTTTTGCATTGGCTTGAGCAAAACCTGCCGGCAATGTTGGCATTAGATTTGACGATACTGGGCGAGGCGGTGCAGCGCTGCTGTGAGTACAAAGCCGCTATCGTTGCTCAAGATGAGCGCGAAGCAGGGGTGCGCGCGCTGCTTAATTTCGGTCACACCTTTGGGCATGTGATTGAAACCCATGAAGGCTATGGCAACTGGCTGCATGGGGAAGCGGTGGCGGCAGGCATGGTACAAGCGGCTGAGCTGTCGCATAAGCTGGGATGGCTCACGCAGGACGATGTGGCACGAGTGAAACGCGTATTGACCCTTGCTAACTTACCGATTGTGCCGCCTACCATTGATGTCGAGACCGCTTTAGGCTTAATGGGTCATGATAAAAAAGTGAAGCGCGGACAAATCCGCCTGATTTTGTTAAAATCACTGGGTGAGGCGGTATTAACCGATGACTTTGATGCGCCGCTTTTACGCGATGTATTATCATAAGATAGCGCATCGCTTGTGATAAAGTAACAGGGTTTAGTAAAAGTAACGGTATTATCAATTTTTTAGCCCGTTTTTTAGTTCGTTTATATTTATTTATCAAGGATAATTTCCATGGCAGCACCGAGCTCAACGACTCGCCCTATCAGCAAGTCATATCGTCGCCAAGCCATTGTGTGGCTGATGATGACCTTGCTGCTAGGCGTAGCAACTGCCTTGGTATGGATGTTCAGCCAGACGCCGGCGATTGGCGCAAAAATTGCCAATGCGCCCATCACCGCGCCGCAAGTCCTCAGTAGCGAGCTTGAGCAGCCTTTATCCATCTCCGCACTCAATGAGCTTGATACCGAAGTGCAGCCGATTAGCTTTGAGGATACGGTGCGCGACTTACGTAACTATCCTGAAGAATTCACCGATAAAAGCTATTTGCTCGCCAATAAAGGCAAGTGGACGGTACAGGTGATGAATGTCGCTGAAAACGAAGTCATTATCAACTATCTGGCAGGTCGTGAAGACCGCAAAAAGTTTGCTTATTTTCGCTATCGTGATGAGGATAATCAAATACGCTACATGCTCACTTATGGTCTCATGAGTAGCCCGCAAGAAGCGATTGGTGCGGCTAAGCTGACCGACTTTGGCTTACCTGCCAACGTGCGCGTCTTGCCAGAAGAGATTAACCGTTATGTCAGCATCATTGATAATTATGAGCGCCCTCAACCTATCAAAGATTTGAGTACCAAGCGCTCACGTTCAGTGAAACTGCAGCCCACTCAGCGTGAAGTACCCGTACGCAAGACCCAACCTGTCGCCCCCGTAGAACCCAGTCGCCCCGAATCTAGTGACAGCGATAAACAGGCAGCTGAGGAGAAACGTAATAGCGAGGAGAGCATCCGTCAATCAGCCGATAGCTCAGCGACACTGGCGGTGAATGAAGAGCGTACCGTGGTGACCGATGAGGCACCGACTAAAAAGGAAGATAAGCCTGCTAAAGCAAATGCTGACTCTAAAAGTTTGCCCGCAGTGCCTGCACCTAAACCACCTAGCAACGCCACCACCCCTGATAAAAAACCCTCTGAGAAACCAGCTGTAGATAAAAAAACTACCAATGCAGAGAGTAATACTAAAAACAGTAATGCAGGAGCTACCAAAAACAGCAATGATAATATTAAAGAGCTGATAGAAGAAAAAAGCTAATAAAAAGAGTGCCTTAACGTGAAACCGACCCTTTGGCAGCGGATAAGTGCTCCTTTTGTTGAGCCATACGCCCGCTATCAGCACGCTGATATTTTGCATGCCATACGTTTGGGTGTGGCGGTGCTGACCGCTTTATTATTGAATCAGTTCACCCATCTGCCGCATGGCGAGTGGACGACGATTACTGTGTTTGTGATATTGGGTTTATTGCAGTATCAAGGCGCGATTTATACCAAAGCGAAAGAGCGTATATTAGGCACTTTATTAGGAGTAGCGGTGGGTTTAACCTTTATCTGGTTAAGCCAAGATGTTGAAGCCTTATTATGGCTATATTATCTGCTAATCGGCATTATTAGTGGCATTATTGGCTATTTTGCGGTCAAACAATTGGGGCATATTGGGCTATTAACTGGCATCACTATGCTGATGATAGTCTCTAGCCCCGACCAAAGCAATGTCGCTCAAGCCGGCTTATATCGGGCATTTAATATTTTAATTGGGGCGGGGGTTGCGGTGGCGGTCACGTTAATCTTACCGCTAAAGTCAACCTTGATGTGGCGATTTTTATTAGCCAATAACTTAGAAGCTTGCAGTAATCTATATGCAGGCGTGGGCGATCATATTGATGCTGAAGCCTTAACCGATAAGCCGTTTCAATATACCGAAGCGACGAATGTAGCGGTTATCAGCAGCCATGAGCCTCAGAGCCAGAATATGCCAGATGTACCCGTTAATAAGGCGCTGATTAAAGAGCTCAAGGAGATTAATAAGCGCCTGTTAGCGGTGCGTCCGCATATGGCAGCGACGACCAGTGAGTCGGGTATCAAAAAAGAGACGATTGAAACGATTCAGCGTACCCACCGTAATATCATTGGGACTATTGACTTGCTATTGAGCGCCGCCCCGCGCTTGGCGAGTATTGAGATTGATGAGGACAATCATATTTTGCTGATTCATTATCAGCATGAGCTGACGCAAGCGATGCAGCAGATGGCAGCGGTACTGCGTAGCCCTAGTGATGAAGCATTTGGTCCGATTACCCGCATTGAGGTCTCTGAATATCCCAGCGTGCAGCATTTAGCCTTTGAATGGCAAGGTTACTTTTGGTTGACCCAAACCCTACAGGTACAATTGCAGCGTTTAAGCGACTTATTACAACAGACCAATTCACAGTGGTATGCCGCCTCTGGTCTGCGTTACCAGCGCCGTGAGCAGCGCCGTATTGCAGAGCATGGCGGTGAGACCGATTTACATTTATAATAAACTAAATAGTCATCATACAAAAAAACGCTAGGGGACTGCCGCTAGCGTTTTTTTTAATGAGGTTTAGGGCTTAATACTCTAGCCTTTAACGTCCAGTTTTGAGCATATCCCAATACTGCTGATACACTTGCAATGCCTCATCACCGACATCTTCTTGGAATTCTGCTTTGGCAAGGATATCTTTAGAGGGATAAATCGTGGCATTATTGCGCACATTTTCAGCCATCAGCTCACGCGCTGCTAGGTTAGGCGAGGCATAACCAATCTCTTCACTGACAATTTTGGCGTTTTCTGGACGCAATAAATAATCGATAAACTGATGAGCAGCATCGACTTGTTTGGCATTTTTGGGAATGACAAAATTATCCATCCACAAGATTGCACCTTCAGTAGGATATTTATAAACCAAGCTGGTCAAGCCTTCATCATTTGCCATGACCGCCTCGCCATTCCAAGTCATACCGATATTGGTTTCCCCTTCGATATAAGGAATACGGGTCGCATCAGAATTAAAGGTCTTAACGTTGGGCATCAGAGTCGTAAGCTTTTGATAAGCGGCCTTAATTTCCTCAGGATTGCGACTATTACCTGAATATCCGAGAGTCAATAAGGTCATGCCAAACACTTCACGCATATCATTCATCAGCATCACCTGATTTTTATACTCAGGACGCCATAAATCATTCCAGCTATTGACGCTGGCAGGGTCAATGACATCGCCATTAATGGCAAGCCCCGTACTACCCCACATATAAGGAATGGAATATTTATTGTCAGGGTCAACTTTGGTATTGGTAAAAGAGGTATCAAGGTTACTAAAATTACTGAGTTTAGACTTATCAAGCGCTTGTAATAGCCCCTCCTTTGCCATTTTTTCGACATAATAAGTTGAGGGAATGGCAAGATCATATTGGCTAGAATCATCGAGTAATTTGAGCTTGGCATACATGGCTTCATTGGAGTCAAAAGTGGTGTAGTTGATACTAATACCCGTCTCTTTTTTAAAACCATCCAAAATCTCTTGCGGCATATACTCCGACCAGTTGTATAAATTGAGAGTGACATTGCTCGTTGCCGTGTCGGTCGCCGCTGCGTTATCCGAGTTGCTACAGCTGGCAAGTGTCAGACCTATAGCCGTACACAGTAAGGCTTTTGGCAGGATACGATGGCGATGAGTAGCAGGGATAGCTTGATTTTGTAAAGATAAAAGGGGCAAAACAACTCTCCTAAATAGGCTCAAAAATAAAATATAGCCACTTTCATGACTCAGACGTTACTATTATGGTCTTTCTTCAGGGTCATTTAAAGGGCAAGGGTTTGAATGGGTTTGTTTTATGCTAGCAAAAGGTTGATTTCACTTTTTATGATGCGCACTAAAAACATGCTATAGTCCGTCGAGAATCTTTATCGACAATCATAAATCATAAATAACCGACTTAAGAGACATACTATGAATCATAACATAGCGGGTATCATCACCGCTGTCGTGGGTGTAAGCTCGCTAGTGGCGTTATTAAATACGAGTACCTCAGAAGCTATCATTCATTGGCCGGTAGAGGCGTATCTGGGCGCAGTCTTTACGATTGGCTGGTTAACTGGTGTCCCAAATGGGCTGGCTTATGTGCTAGGTGCTTTGGTTTTTATAGTGATGGCTTGGGTGTGTTATCAGTTGGGCAGTGGGATTTATAGGTTGGTAATTAAAGGTCGCTGAACCTTCTTTAAGGCTATAAATCTCGATAAGGCAGCTACTGTCCTAATGGTATCCGTTTATGCACAAACTGGATTGAAAAAGCCACATTATTCTGATAATAATGTGGCCATAAATATTAATAATTACTATATGAGTCTTGAATCTGCTTGCCTATTTGCTCAATAATACAAGTGATATCGCAGGGAAAGCCACAATAATAGCCAGTCGAATCAAGTCGGAGACAATAAAGGGCGCGACTCCTCGAAACATATCAGAGAGTTTAATATGCGGAGCCATTGCTTTAATTACAAAGATATTCATCCCCATTGGCGGTGTAATGAGACCTAACTCTACTGTTAGAACGGCAATAATACCAAACCAAATAGGATCAAAACCTAACGCGACAATAATAGGAAATACGACAGGTATGGTAATGACAAGCATTGCTAAGGCATCCATAAATAGCCCAAGCAAAAAGTACATGATTAAAATACAAACTAAAACAACCATAGGACTGACTGCTAAGCCCCCTATCCACGTAGCGAGTGAATAAGACAGTCGTGATACTGAAATAAAGTATCCCAAAGCCTCTGCTCCTAGCAGCATAAAGAATACCACCGCAGATAACGCCAGTGTTTCAATTAGTGATTGTTTTAAACCTTTTAAACGCATACCTTTAAAAAATGCATAAGCCCAAGCTGCAAAGGCACCTACGGCTGCACCTTCTGTTGGTGTAAATAAACCAAAGAAAATACCAGAAATAATAATCACAAAAATGAAGCTAAACGGGATAAGACCTGTTAAAGAAATTAGTTTTGCTTTCCAAGAAGTTTTCTCCCCACGCTGTGCTAAATGTGGCTTCCAACGCACCATAATCATCACAGTAAGCGAATACATGACCATACCCAGTATGCCAGGCAGGAAGCCGGCGATAAACATATCACCGACAGACTGCTGAGTTAAGATAGCATATACTAGAAGAGCAATACTAGGTGGTATCATAATACCTAAGGTACCACCTGCCGCCAAAATACCACAAGCAAATCCTGGCTGATAACCATACTTTTCCATCTGTGGCAGCGCTACTCGGGTCATAGTAGAAGCTGTAGCTAATGAAGAGCCAGATATAGATGCAAAAATACCAGAAGAGCCGATACCGGCAATACCAAGACTACCACGAACGCCACCAAATATAGTTCGTGTAGCATCAAACAGCTTACCTGCCATACCAGAGTGGGTGGCAAATACACCCATTAATATAAATAAAGGAATAGCACTG
>DAIPIF010000013.1:0-19695 GCA_036770925.1 Psychrobacter sp. | reverse complement strand
TCGGACAAGCGGCGCAGTGCTTGCAGCATTTGATACTGCTGATAATTCATCTGCGCGCCGGCGCCATCACCAAATAATGAGGCACCACGCGAGCGGGTCATGGCATTCATGCCTTGTTCAACACGCTCTGGTGCGACAAATCCTGTCGGGTCAACGCGCACCCACCCTTGCCCCTCAAGCCAGACTTCTGTCCACGCATGGGCGTCCATTTGCCGCACTTCCCACACATTGCCGCCGCGACTTGGCTCGCCGCCCTGATAACCTGCCACGACCCTTGCAGGAATACCCGCAGCACGCAGCATAAAGGTAAAGCTTGAGGAGTAATGCTCACAAAACCCTGCCTTGGTATCGAATAAAAATTCATCAATTCGATTGTCATTGAGCCGTGGCGGTGATAGCGTATAGCGAAACTCAGTCTGATTAATCCAGCGCTGAATGGCGCTCATATAACGCACAGGATCTGAGCCTGATTGTGCAAATAATTGCTTAGCAAGCTCACGAGATTTAGGATTGCCCGTCGCAGGGATGGCAAGATTAATCTGTCGGCTACGCTCATCCAGTATAGAATCAATACGCATCGGGGCGTAACGCAGTGCCTGATAACGCAGTTGCTGAGTCACTGGCATATTTCTTAACAAGGTAAAATCAGAGGTGATATTGACCCCTCGCTGCTGCGCAAAAGGATAATCCAGTCCAAATAACCAACGCTGCTGGGTCGGCTGTAAAATCACCTCGTAATTAAGCGGTGTCAGCTTATCCTTATCCGCTGCCGTCTCGAGCGCATTTATCATCCATTCAGGCGTTTGCTGACCTGTATCCCAATACCACTGCTGCTGACTGCGATTAGGACGCCACGTCACCCCATCAAAATCGCTAAACACTAAGCCGCGCCAATATAAATCTTGCTGCAAAGGGCGCTTGTCCTCAAACTCAACCCGAAAGGCCAGTTCAGTAGATTGCCCTAATTCGGCAAAGTCGCCCGGTGACATGCTATCAGAGACACCAGTCGTCGCCTGTTGTCCTGAGAGCTGTACCGACCATAATGGCGGCAGCCGTGGGAAGAATAAAAACAGCACTACCAATAATGGCACTGCCCCAATCCCCAACACCCCCAAAGTACGTAAGCGTCCATCACCGCGTAGATTGCCATCATCATTGAGCGTAATAAATGTCAATAAAACCACAGTAGCACCGATGACCACCTCAAGCGTCGTCCCCAGTCCCTGATCCATCAAAAACAGCGCTGCCATGACAAATAGCGACAGATTGAGCACCACATAAGCATCACGGCGCTTGTACAGCTCCCACAGTTTACTAATTAAGCACAGCACTAAAAATGCCACGCCCATATCAAGCCCAAACGCAGTGTCATAAGTGAGCCATAAACCAAACAGACCCAGCAAAAACCCTAGCATTTGCGTGCCTTGATACAGACGCTTTAGATGGCGCGCTTGTCTAAATCTGGCTTTGATACGCGGCAGTTGAGCGAGGATACTCACTAGCCCAAAACCCATCAACCATAACGGTAAGTGCGCGGCATGCGGCAAAATCACAAACACTTGCGTGATAAGTACCCAATAATAAGCAGGCAGTGCGAGCACTTTTTTATACCACTTATCTGGTTTGGCAAGATTGGGTTTGGCGCGCTGACCTAATGCCAACTGCTCAAAACTGGGCGCTTTTATAGCAGGTATAAAGGTATTCGCCTCTGCTTGAAGCGGACTGGTTTGGGTGTGATGATTCGTATCGGTCATGCGGTTTTTGCCAACCTTAGCAAGCAGGCTTGGGCAAAAACGTCCCCTTGACCGACTGGCGTTTGCGAGCGCAATTCATGGGGCAGTTGCATCTGAAAAGGTACATTAAGCTGACCCAATACCATGACCCCATGCGCCAATTGTTGCAGTTTTTGTTCATGATGAGCGGCGGGCATATCAGCATAATCTAGCGTTTGCTCATGCCCAACAGGGTCCGCAAAATGCTTGGTAAACATACCCTGCCCGCGCGCCACATGCGCCCAAGACACCCGCGCTAATGACTCGCCTTCTATATAAGTATCCAAACGCTCAAAGTCATCTTGACCTTGGGTGTATTGTCCCCCCGTTGGCAAATCCTCCGAGCTGACCGCCAGATACTGCGCTTGCCAGTCAAAGCTAAGCGGCTTAGGATAGACCCAAGCCGTACGCGCAAAATAAACATAAGACCATGCGCGCATAATACCTAAAGGATAAACGGTTTTAATCTGTAATCTAGGCAGCTCAAGCTCTCCGCGCGTATTGGTCATCACCGCGAGGCGGATGGTTTGCTCATCTTGCAGGCGCGGCACCAGTAATATCTGGCGCGCTTGCGTTATTTTATTAGACTCTTTAGCGCCTGATTTATTAATGATTAAGTCATTAGCAACTAGCTCACTCTCATCTTGCCTATCGCTTAGCAGCCGCTTAACGCTATCATCAGACGGCTGCTCAAAACTAAATAGCAGCTGGCGTCTGGGTTGCCGACTCTCGCTACGCAGTTGCAACGTCACCCACACAGGCGCGCCAACTTCTGCCATCGTCACATCAATGAGCTCAACTTGTAGCCCCGATAAATGCGCAAAGGTCAGATGAAAACTAATCAGCCACACACTGACCAAATAAAAACACAAGCCCAGTACTAAGTTATTGCCGTAGTTGATACCTGCCACAAAGGTGATAAGCAGTAACACCCCAAACAGCAGCCCTTCCCGACTAAAAAAGATATAGACATTGCGCAAGTTCAGGGTGGCGCTATCACTTTTGGGCGCACGCGAGGCAAACCAGCGTTTGAGCGCAGCAGTAATCGGCGTGCTCAGCGCTTGTGGGAGGACTTTCATAACAACCTCATAATGACTATCCTGTTGCTTAGGGCTTATTGGTTCACGCTATTTATCGATGCTATGTATACAAAATTTGAATGTAGACGTCTGCTTTACACAATAACGGGCACCTCACTCATAATCCGCTGCGCAATCGTCTGCGGTGCTTGTCCACTGATAGCATTTGGCGGCGCAAAACGCTGCCCTAACCGGTGATCCGCCACCGCGGCAAATACCGCTTGAATATCCTCAGGGGTCACCTCTTGATGACCTGAAACATAAGCATGCGCTTGCGCGGCACGCTGCAAGGATAGCACCCCGCGTGGCGATAGACCGTGATATTCTTGGCTAATACGCGTTTTGGCAACCAATTGCTGTAAATAATCCAGCACCACATCAGCAACATAAACCTGCTGCACCCCTTGCTGTGCAATCTTCACCGCTGCGGTATCGAGCACCGCATCAAGCTTAGCTAATAGCGCGCGGCGGTCTTCACCTTTGAGTAGCGCCCGCTCTGCTGCAGGCGTTGGATAACCGAGCGACAAGCACATCAAAAAGCGATCTAATTGCGACTCAGGCAGCGGATAAACCCCCGCTTGCTGTAACGGGTTTTGGGTAGCAATCACAAAAAAAGGCTGCGGCAGCCGATAAGTTTGCCCATCTTGAGTGACTTGCCGCTCCTCCATCGCCTCCAGCAGCGCACTTTGGGTTTTGGGACTGGAGCGATTAATCTCATCCGCCAGTAGCAGCTGGGTAAAAATAGGACCTTTACGAAATTCAAAATCCTGCTGATGTTGATTATAAATACTCATACCCAAAATATCGGCAGGTAGCATATCGTTGGTAAACTGCACCCGACTGAAGCTCAGCCCTAATAGCTGCGCTAGTCCCTGTGCCAAAGTCGTTTTACCCATACCCGGTAAGTCTTGCAATAATAAATGCCCCCCTGCCAGCACACAGCTAAGCGCCAGTTTTAGCACTTGCGGCTTATCAAGCACCACTTGATTAAGCTTAGCTAATAGCTGCGCCACTTGCCGCTGATTGGCGGCATAATCAACATCCATCAGGGCGGCAGTAGGCGCTTGAGTATGCTCTACTGTAGAGGATTGAGGCTGTAACGGTAAATCGTGAGCATGGCTTGGACGCATAAAGGGCTACCAAATTTAGGATAAGGAATATTTTTATTTGCTAATAATAATTAAGACTTAAGACTTAGACTTAAAAGCTAGCAGCCTTGTGTTCTGCACCCTCTAATATCTCAACAGGCTCATTACTCATTTTAGTCACCGGCTTATTGAGCGCACTATCGCTATTTGCAGTGCTTGCTGTTGGATCAGAGCTCGCAGGCGCTGGAGTATCCGCCCGTAAAGTTGATAAATAAGCAATCACATCAGCACGTTCGCTCGCATCAGGCATCGGATCGGCGAGCATCTTTGAGCTGGGCATTGCCTTTTCGGTATCAGCAATATAAGGGTCAAGGGTTTCGGCATCCCAAACCCAAGCTGACGCCATCAGTGAGTCGCTATATTCATAATCAGCAAGGGTTGCTGCGGGCGCGCCATAGATATTCATCAACTGCGGGCCTTTTTTATTGAGCCCCGGTGTCAGCTGATGACATTGAGCACACGCATCCTCATAAATCAGCGCCCCATTATCCGCATCCCCTTGTGTATAAACCGGCAAGGTTACTGGAGCACGATAATCAGGCGGAACTTCTTCACAAGCACTAAGCAGTAACATAATGACCAACGAGCTGCCAATGAGTGGTATTTTTTTGATAAAAGCCATAGATAGTAAGCTTATGTTGTCGATTGAATAAAGGATAAATAAACCTCAGCGTGAGTGGTTATTGTGCTTATTGTCGTGATGCTTATCGTATTAATACTTATCGTGTTAATAATACCCTTAACTAAAATTATGCCGTCGCGATATTTATAGAACTGCTTGGCTCTTCTAAATAGTAGCCTTGCAAATAACGCGCCCCGACACTCCACGCCACCGACATCGTCGCCGCCTCCTCGATATAAGGCATCATAACGTCAATATGAAACTCATTGGTACGCCCAATTAATGATTTGAGCGCCTCTAAATTCTCAGGATTGCCGATATCTTCGACATAATTACGCGCCAAACGGGTCAAGTCCGGATGCACAAACTCAACGATTTCAAGAGATTTAGCCGACGTACCAAAATTATGCACCCCAATCTGGCAGCCTACTTTTTTTAATGCTGCAAACTGTGCTTTGGCGCGGGTCAAATAGTTGGATATATCCTGCTCATTAAATTGCAGCGTCAAAGCCCCTGCCGTACCGCCCACCGCTTTTATCAATTGACTGACAATGCTAGGCAGCCTGTCATCGACCAAAGAAGCACTGGTCAATTGTACCAATAACCGTGCAGCAGGATATGACTTGCGTACTTCATTGAGCTGTTTGCTGGCATTAATCAGTACCCAGCGGTCTATCTTCTCGCGTAATTCATGGGTTTTTGCCACCGCCATAAATTGATTGGGCGTTAGTACTGTTTTTTCGGCATCATTCAGAGGCAAGCGTAAATACACCTCAAAGAAGTCACTACGGTCATTACTGATGTCGTAAATCGGCTGAAAGAGTAATTCAAAGCGGTTATAAGTAATGGCTTCAACGAGCGCCTCTGCCAGTGCTTCATCATCACTATTGGCATGCTCACTGGGATTATAAAAATAGTAGCTGTCGCCATTATTCGCCGTCTCCACTCGAATATGATTAATGGCATCAAGCGCACGCTCAAGCAGCACTTTTGGGGCAGGGGCATTTTTGTCCATTTGCACCACCCCAATACTGGCAGTGGTATGGGTGGTGCGCTTATCTACCTCAATGAGCATATTACGGATACACTCGCCTACGTCGGCGGCAAGTGCTTCTACCTGTTGGGTAGTCAAATTCTCAACCAATACCGTAAACGCGCTATCGCTAAAACGGCTGACATAGCCCTCTTTGATGGTATTATCGAGTATATAAGCGACTTGCTTAATGGTGCTATCCACCCCTTGCAAGCCCAATCCAGTTCTAATTTTGCCAATATTATCGAGCTGAATATAGAGGAGTGCTGCATTGACCTCGCCTTTGAGCACTTGCTGATGCAGCGCCTCAAAGCGTTCTTCAAAACCTAGACGGTTGGTCAGTCCCGTTAAGTTATCCAGACGTTCTGCTGCCGCCAGCTTTTTGGCGATATCGGCGCTATTACTGCTGTTTTGTTGAATAATAATTTGCGTTACCGGCTCACCCTCTAAAGTAGCTGCCGCCAGTTGCAGCTTAGCTTCAAAGGTGGTGTTATCAGGGCGACGACTTTCAAAGGCAAACTCAACTTGCGAGCGACTGCCTCTATCAAACTGCCGCAAAAACTGCTTAAAACCTTTGACATTATCACCGCCTGCAATCAAATCGATAATAGGCAGACCGATGACATCCTCCATTGACTCAAAACCAAAAAGCGTTAAATAAGGGTCATTGGCAAAGATATGAATGCCTTGGTCAATATAAGCCACGGCACTTTTGGAGTTTTTGATTAATATATTGGCGCGTTGTTCTGCCTCTGAGATAACATGGCGCAAGGTCTTGAGCTGACGACGACTACGCAGGTTATCATGCTGTAGACAAATCGCCATCACCACCGGCAGCTCTTTATCTGGCAATAGTGCCATCACCATCGTCCCATCGATAACCGCCGGCAACCCCTCCTCATTACGTCCAGTCGCTGCCGTGTCATCATTCATCAAACAAATCATCGGCAAGTCAATATTTTGCTGCTGTACGATGCCAACCACATCTGGAAAGCTCATATCATACGCTTTACCAAATACCAGAACATCCCACTGCTGGCGCAGGATTTTTACCAGCTCCTCTTTATCATCTAAAAACCCTAAATTAACCTCATCATAATAGGAGGATAATAGGCTCACCAGACGTTCAGCGTATAGCTGATCATCATCGATGACAATTAAATTTAGGATAGCGTTAGCGTGCATATAAAGCCTTTTATAATCTTATAATGGTAGTGTTGCTAAACATCGTCATTATAAGCTGTTTTCTTGCGAGATACCTAATGACGATAAAGTTCATGACTGCCAGATAATATGAGTTGCCCATAACCTTGGCAATGCCCCACCCATGGATAGTATAAGGTAACTAAATAACCCCTCAGGTGCAATGGCTATTCGGTAACCACTATGATGGATATCAGCCACTATCCTATACGCGCGCCTATCCTGTCTACGGCAATAGGAGACGCACAGTGCTACACTTGTACCACTTTATATTGGCTGAATTCTTCGGTATTAAGCAAGCTCTGCTGTAAACGCAAAGTGGTCTGAGTACTCCCAATACGCACAATCACTTTATCATTGGTATGAAACAGATAAGGCGGCACCAGCAAACTTGAGTCGGTCTTTAGATAAACATCTTCCTCAATGATAAAAGCGGGTACGAAATGTTGACCGCGATTATCGAGCTTATCACTATTATCAAGACGCAGCGCGCAAGCGGTCAAGCCATGCCCGAATACTTGCCACTCGACTTCGATACGATTGCTTTTAGTCTGCGCATTCTTAGAAGAGTTACTCTGCTTATCGTCACTGTGCTTAGGGTCATTAGGAGTAGCGGTATTTTCAAAATTAAGCCAACGCACCATCCCCAATGACCATTGCATTTTATTTTGATTATGCGGACGACATAGCAAAATAAGCGTCATCATTCTGAGTAAGGGCGGCGCTGTATTAGGCGGCATCTGACTTAAACTGACATTCTGTAAATCCTGACTGTGCTCTGCCGATGGCTTGGCTAATTTCTCGTCAATTAGGGTTTTTTTGGTAAATAAATCGTTGCTATCTAGCAACTGTAGCGTTCGAAAATGAGAAAAAACATCGGTACTATCAAAGGTCTCAACCGCCATTGTAGAGATAGATTCGCCTTTTTTGGGGCGGGTATCGTGACGCGGCAACTGCTCAGGCGGTAGGGTTGGCGCATCAATCAGCGTCAGCAAACCCGTCTCGCCTGCGACATGATAGTGAATACCATTAAAACCGGTCACCACCGTAGCGCGCTGCTTAGGACTCATTTTGGTCGCAATCACCGTTTGCCGATTGAGATAGCGATGATTGAGCAGCATCAGTACTTTATTCACCAAGCGATATTCGACACTCTCTTGTGGCTTATCTGACGAGGTATGTTGGCTCTGCTGTAGGTGGGCGGCTAGTGATTCAATATCAATAAACAAGCAGTCGTTCTGCTCATCATAAGGGTTAATGCTGGAGGTGGTCGTATAATATTCAGGCGGATTATTACCTTGTAAATCAATAAATAGTCGGGTCTTAGTTTTTGGCGCTCGAGTCGCATGGACATACTCAGTCCATACTGGCAATAAGCGCTGCAGCAATGAAATACTCGGTCGGCGCATGGTGCGCACGTTCAATAAGCTATGCAAACACAACTGCGTATAGAGCTGATGAATGCTATTAACCTTACGTATCACTACGTGGCGACTCAGATCAGTATGCGCCACCTTATGCTCAGAGGCTAAATAATACAGCTTATTGAGCTCACCCCATAGCTCATCTGGAGGCTGTTGATAAAAAAGAGACTTCTCATAAATCAGCTTCTGATAGCTCACCAATGACTGATAGATAGCTGCCGCCAACGTTAAAGGCGCTGATTTAGGTAAACCCAATAAGCGCCGCCACCCAGCGCCCTGAGCGTGCTGCTCTAAAGCCCTACTTTGGCGCTTAACAACGCCGTCATACACTAAAATCGTCAGATAATATAAAGACTTCACTTGATCAAGGTATTTAATCTGCTCTGCACTGAGCGCAGTTAATTCATAGATATAATGCTTATGCAACGAGGTGACCAAACGGTCCGTCGCGGTCACGACGATATCCATCAACTGCAAACGCTGCGCGTCCTCAACATCCGTCACCGCAAGCTCAGTGAGCACCTCCTCTAATTGATGAGCTTGGTGCGCCTCAGTCTGCATAGACAAGCCTGCCGCCCACTGGCGCAGCTGCTGCGCTTGCCCTTCACTGTGCGTGCTCGTAGGCGTCGGTAGCGTCGCATCATTTGCCAAGTACTTTTGAAAAGTCGATAAGGTTATCATAAGCATCCCATAGTAATAGCCTGAGCTACGGTTTAATATCGAGTCACACTATGAGGGTTACATCAGAGTTTCTCCATGAGCCTCTCTCAATCATAACCTCTCATTGATGATATCTAAATATTTATTGTCGTGCGATTTTTATCTGTCTTTGTAAATATCAATCGGCACTTTGAACGGCTGATTGGGTAACTCTTGCACCAATTTTGGCACCAAATAACCAGGTAGTGCTGCCAATAATGCCCAATATAACCCAATAGCGGCGGACGGCTCACTATCAAAATGCGCCGCGCCAGCCACTTTATCGAGCACATGCAGATAATAGGGCAACACCCCTGCAGAAAAAAGACGCTGACTCAGAGCGACTTGGCAGGCAAGCGTATCATTAATACCGGCCAGTAAAACCGCTTGGTTTAATAAAGTAATCCCACTTGCTTTGGCACGCTGTAGATATTCTGCGGTCAGCGCATCTATCTCATTGGCATGATTACAGTGAATCACCATCACTATCTGGCAGCGACTAGCGGCAAGACGCTGGAGCAACTCATCCTCTAAACGTGCGGGTATAACGACAGGCAGTCTTGTATGCAGACGAATGGTTTTTAGCTGTGGAATAGCCTCTAAAATATCAAGCCATGCGAACAGACGGCGGTTAGTGATACTCAAAGGGTCACCGCCGCTTAATATTACCTCATTAATATCAGAATGGGCAGTAATATAGTCGATAATAGCGGCTTTTGCGGTCGCAGTCGGCATATTGGCACTATAATCAAAATGCTGACGGAAACAATAACGACAATGAATGGCGCAAGCACCGGTCAGAGTCAAGAGCACGCGGGATTGGTATTTATGCAATAAACCCTTAATCGGATTTTGGCTGTTTTCTGCCAGTGGGTCAGCCACATAGCCCGTCACTGTGATTTGCTCTTGTTTGCTAGGCAATACCTGTTTTAATAACGGGTCATTAGCGTCGCCCACACGCATTTTTGCCACAAAATCTCGGGGCACTCGTAGCTCAAAGTGGCTTGGAATATAAAGTTGCGCGCGCAGATGCTCAAGATGAAGATGCGCAAGCAACGCATCCACAGAGGTTATCGCCTCCGATAATTGCGTTTGCCAGTTTTTTTGTGTGATTAAATGGTTTATCATGACAGCCTAATATAACGCCTAAAAAACGCTATTATACGCAGATTAGCCGTAAGCTATCAAAACATCCCCACCTTACCCCCACTCATCATCTCTATTTATTTCTGATATGATGAGGCTATTATTATCCTGATTAGTATTATCACAACTAGTCACCTTTTAGGAGTTTCTTGTGGCACATTTTTCTACTAACGAATTTAAAGCCGGTCTAAAAGTCATGCTCGATGGTAACCCCTATGCCATCCTCGAAAATGAGTTTGTCAAACCGGGTAAAGGTCAAGCCTTTAACCGCGTAAAAATGCGTAATTTGCGCAGTGGTAGAGTCCTTGAACAAACCTTTAAATCAGGTGAAAGCTTAGAGGGCGCGGATGTCATCGATACAGAAATGAACTATCTGTATAATGATGGTGAGTTTTGGCACTTTATGGATCCAGAAAGCTTTGAGCAGCTACAGGCGGATAAAGTCGCGCTTGGTGACACTATCAAATGGCTCAAAGAAAACAGTAATGCGCTGTGTGTGATTACGTTATTTAATGGCGTACCGCTTACTATCATGCCGCCAAACTTTGTTGAGCTGCAAATCACTGAAACTGACCCCGGTGTACGTGGTGATACCTCTGGCGGCGGTGGCAAGCCTGCGATTTTAGAGACCGGCGCTGTGGTACGCGTGCCTTTATTTGTACAACAAGGCGAAATCGTACGTGTTGATACGCGTACCGGTGAGTACCAAACTCGCGTCAGCAGCTAGTGATCTGCTAGTTAGCAGTAGCAGATATTCCCATAAAAAAGCTCAATTCTGCATAAGAATTGAGCTTTTTTATAGCAATAGGCGGCGGTATTAGAGTCTCATCGACCTCTTGTCGCCTGATTGTGCATCAACCAGTACTGTACTAAGGCATTCAGCTGCTCTTTTTTAAAGGGTTTTGTACAGTAATCTTGCATCCCCACTTCAAGATACTTTTCGCGCTCACCGTCCATCGCGTTGGCGGTAATGGCGATAATCGGTGGTAATGCCTCTGCCTCATACATCTCATGCAGTTTAATGGTTGCCTGCACGCCATTCATAATAGGCATATGATGATCCATTAATATCAGATCATACTTATCAGGATTGGCGACAAAGGCTTCAATCGCTTGCTGCCCATCCCTCACGTGAGTGACAATATGACCACTATTACGTAGCGCGCGTTTGGCAATCATGGCATTGACTTTATCATCCTCAACCAATAATACTTGCCCAATCAGTTGCACGCTTTGTTCATCGCTCAGCTCATCAGGGACGTGTACTTTTTGGTATTCTCTCTCATCTAAAGAAGCCAGTGGTAAGAGTACTTTAAAGGTGGTGCCCACACCCACCACGCTATCTGCCCAAATATGTCCATTCATCAGGCTGACCAAAGATTTACAAACTGACAAACCTAAACCCGTACCGCCATAAAGCCGATGGGTTGATTTATCCGCTTGGCTATAAGCATCAAAGATGACCGCCAGCGATTCAGGCTTGATGCCGACGCCACTGTCTTGCACATCAATACAAACAGTCATTTTTGCTTCGCCACAGCCACCATCTATATGATTGGGAGCGTTACAGGAGTCAAAATTGCAGTGGGTAGCATGTTTGACATTGATACTCACATGCCCGCCTTCACGAGTGAATTTAATCGCATTATTGACTAAATTGGCGAGGATTTGTTTAAGCCGTACCGGATCGCCTTTCACATAAGGCGATAACGCTTCGGTATAATGATAATCTAATGAGATATTACGCTGACGGGCTCTGACTTTAAATAAGGTGATGACCTCATTACATAATGCGGATAAATTCATCGGCACCACATCAAGCGTCATCTTACCGGATTCTACTTTTGATAAATCTAAAATACCATTGATAATGGCGAGTAGATGCTCAGTTGAGAGTTTGATATTATCGATATATTCTTGTTGTTCGCTATTCAGCGTGGTGTCATCGAGCATCTCCACCATACCGATAATACCATTCATCGGCGTACGAATCTCATGACTCATATTGGCTAAAAACTCTGATTTCATATCATTGGCGTATTTATCTTCACGCTGTTTTTTTTGTAGTTTTAACGCATCGACCGCCATCAGAGCAAACTGCGCTAACAGCTGTTGTTGTTGCTCACCAAAATCATGATGAGGCTTCGTATCCATCAAGCATAGCGACCCTAAGCGATAGGCTTTATTATCCTCGTATAAAACGATAGGCGCGCCAGCATAAAACCGCAAAAAAGGCGATTCGGTAATCAAGGGATTATGTATAAAGCGCTCATCCTTCGATAAATCGGGGACGACATAGACCTCATTTGACAATATGGTGTAATTACAAACCGCCACTTCACGGGAGGTACTACACACCTCTCCGAGTCCGTGCACAGATTTTAGGTATTGGGTTTCTTCATCCATAAAGGTGATAGTGACGATAGGAAAGTTAAAAAATAACTTAACCAGTTCTGTCAAACGTGAGAATTCCGGCTCATCATTATTATTGAGCACTTGGTATTCTTTTAATTTGGCAATTCGAGATTTTTCATCAATCCCAATTGGGTACTCATAATTAGACAATACTATCTCCAAAAATCAATATGAAGTGGCAAAGAGCCGTGAGTGAGTGCCTGTATCATTCGCTAAATACAGCACTGACTCATTACGACGGCGCTTGCTGCGCTATTATTTTTAGCGCCTCGCTGACCATTACCATTGCCACGACTGACGTCACCACGACCGTCGAACCATAACCACCACAATGCAAACCATTTGTCTGACAGCTTTTGTCCACTTTTGGTGGCTCTGTCGAATACACACATTTAATGCCAAACTTTTCTTTTAAAGCGCTATTGATGCCTTTATCGACCCGTAGCTTATGGCGCAATCTGGCTAATAATGGGTCTTGATAACTGTCTTTTAAATCACTAACGGTGATATGGCGCGGGTCTATCTTGCCGCCTGCCCCACCGGCACAAATCAGCTTTAGTTTATTAAAGCGACAATGCAGCGCAATAGCAAGCTTTGCTTGCATATCATCAACACAATCTAAAATAACAATCGGTTGATTATTAAGCGCTTTTTGTTTTGCACGCTCTCGACTCGGTAATAAATCTGCCACATTATCAGGGGTCAAAAAATCATCTACTAGGTGTATCTGCGCCTGTGGATTAATCTGCTCAAGACGCGCGCCCATCGCGGCGATTTTACTTTGACCAAATGTGCTGTCTAATGCGGGCAGCTGCCGATTGACATTTGAGGCGACCAGTACATCCAAATCAATCAGCGTAATATGACCTATCGCCGTACGTGCCAACGCCTCAGCTGCCCAAGAGCCGACACCACCGACACCGATAACATAAACATGGGCGGCGGCAAAACTATCGGCGGTGGCGCGCCCATAAAGGGTCTGAGTACCCTGAAAACGGCGCTGATATTGCGACGCATCAGAGGCAACTTCGACAGCCTTAGCCGCCTTAGGGGTATCAGTGGCGTCCTGATTTTTAGAAGGCGCTGATAGCTTGTTATCATGGTGAGTAAAATTCGGGTAAATCATATCAGTCGTATCGGTGGGGGATATCACGGTCATAAGGACTTAAAAGCTCAGCTGTTTGATACACTAATATAACATAATATAGCGATAAATTAATGAAAGTTATGCGTAGATGAACCAAAATTATCAGCCGGATACGACCAGTGAGCCTGCAAAGCTTGGGTGCTGTTTTGCCATAGCTGCGCTGCCAAATCAGCGGGCGCGACCTTTAGCAATTCACTCAGCGTCGCCAGTACCCACGGCAAATTAGCAGGCACATTACGATTATGATGCTCAGCGCCTTGCCACTCATTGTCGGGGTTTTGTCCTAATGCAGAGGCGTTGTTTGGTAATGCTTGGTTGCCTGATATCTGGCACATCATCGGGGTCATATCGGGGCAATCCGTCTCAATCACCAGACACTCAATGCCATAATGCTCGACGGCAGCAAGGATAGCACGGCGCAACTTTTTGGCATTAGGATTGGTGATTTGGGCGGTGACCCCAAGCTTAAAGCCAAGCTTAGCAAAGGCTTTGGCTTCTTGCTCACCGCCGCTGAAGCTATGGGCGATACCGCCAAGCTTATGCGCATTATAATCATGCGCCTTTAGTATTGCTAATGCCTCGGCATGCGCTTTGCGAATATGGAGCATCACGGGCAATTGATGGCGGACTGCCATATCAAGCTGCGCTCTAAAAAACTGCTGCTGTTTGGCAAAGACATCGGGCTGCTTCATGGCATCGGTAAAAGTATCCAACCCAATCTCGCCGATAGCCAGCGGACGCTGACATTCCAGCATTTTTGCCATTTGTGATAAATGCGCCTCTGTATGCTGCTCAATATAAAAGGGATGCAACCCCAAAGCTATATGCGTCTGTGGATACGCACGGCAGGCTTGAGAAGATGCCGCTAATAAGGCTTTTTGAGTGGCGTATAAACGCTCAAAATGGCGTTGCAAATAACCGACCAATACTAAATGCTGTACCCCTTGCGCGTAAGCCTGCTGTGCTTGCAGCGCTCTATCGGCATCAAAAACGGGCGCATCAAAATGGGTATGCGTATCAATCAGCGGATAAGTCGGCAACGGCGGCTGAGCGGCGAGTAACGAGTCCTTAGCAGTCATAAAGGAGCCTCCATGTTTCTGAATGCTGGATTGAGTGGTTCGCTAATCCTGTGCGGTAGATGGCGTATCGGTTGGGTTATTCAAGGGCTGCGCACTGGCATCTTGAGGGCTGCTGCGTCTGGGAATGAGTAATAAAGCCGCCGCCATCATAGCCAGTGTGAGCCATTTTTTATGGCGTAGGCGCGGCGGGGTTTTATCTTTACATGGACTCATAAGCGCCTCAGCAATTCACTTAGCGTTGTAGTGGATAGGTGGTCATCTCAGCGCTTGGGCTATCCACTTTAGTAAAGCCTTGGGAAGTAGAGGCTTTTGGAGCGACTTGATTACGCTGAGGTATCAACGGATTGAGCGGCATCAATTCATAATCTGCGCTGACACTGCCATCCCAGCCTTCAGTGCCACTCAAAGGCAGCTGTTTAATCGTACCATTTTTATCGATGACTAATTGCAATACCCGCATTTGATTAAATTTACGCTCGGTCACACTCGCCACCGCACCGCCATCACGCAAAATAGTCGGTTGTAAAAATATGATTAAATTGCTTTTTTGTTTGCTGTCATTATCAGAGCGAAATAAACGCCCAATTCCAGGAATACTGCCCAAACCAGGGACTTTTTGTTGACGGGTCGTGCTGTTATCACGCATTAAACCGCCTAACGCAATGGTCTGCTGATCATCGGCTAAAATCGTGGTATTAATCAGACTTTTATTGGTAATCAAGCCAGTTGCATTGCCAATACTGCTCGGCACTACGGAGGACACTTCTTGTGAGACCTCCAAACGCACCGTGCCGTTTTCGCCGATATGCGGAATGACATTGAGATTAATACCGATATCTTGTCGGTCAATAGTCTGGAAAGGATTATTGGAATTATTACCGCTAGTGGTAAAAGAGCCTGTCACAAAAGGGACGTTTTGACCAACCAAGATACTGGCTTTTTCATTATCCAAAGTCAAAATGGAGGGCATCGATAATAAATTGGCACTGGTAGAAGAATCTAGCGCTTGTAAAATTGCCCCATAAAACTGGGTGTTACCTTTACTGTCTTTACTGCTATTGCCGATACCGATGAGCGCACCTGCGATAGAGCCCGCCGCCGCACTAATACCGGCACCGCCTGCTAATGCGGCAGCGGCAATGGATGTGGCACTCGCGCCGACGTTGCTAAAATTGACCACGCCATAGCCGCTATTGGCATTACCAAGTGCCCACTGTACGCCCAATTGGGTGGCATCGTCACCTGAAACTTCGACAATGGCTGCTTGGATAAGCACTTGCGCGCGGCGATTATCCAGCTGATTGACCGCCTCTTCAATCTCAAACATCAATTCAGGCGCGGCATTGACAATCACCGCATTTTGGGTTTCATCAGCGATAATGCTAAACGGTCGCCCACCAACCCCTATGCCACTTGAGCTGCCAGTGGTATTTGCCGCGGCACTCTTACCGATATTATTACTCGCCGTAGCAAGCTCCGTACCATTACTGCTAGCTTCTGTCAGGGATGCCGATTCTAGAGTGGATTTGGCAGCGGCGCTATTGATAGACTGATTGTCTAGCAGCCCGCGTAGCATTTGGGCAATATGATTGGCACTGGCATATTTGAGACGAAAGACACGCAGACCACTCAAACGCCGTGTGGGCGTGGTATCGAGCTGATTGACCATTTCTTGAACTTTGGCAATCATCTCAGGACTGCCTTTCACCAGCAGTCTATCACTAGAATTATCAGCGATAATTTTGAGCTGATCACTACCCTGCGCTTGCCCGCCGCCGGCACTACTGACAAGGGCACTTATCAAGTCCATCATGCGCTCAGCATCGACATGACGCAGAGGAATGACCCGTAAGCTGTCATTGACATTGCTGTCTAAATCACGGATTAACGCGGTGAGTTGGTTCAGACTATCGGCGCGATCTGACAGTACCAGCGCATTAACTCCTGGTACAGCCGCCGCATGCGCGGATTGCGGCATCAAAGGGCGAATAACCCCCAATACTTCTGCCGCTTGGGTATTGGTCAAATAAATCACCCGCGTGGCTAGTGCCTCGCCGACACTGTCACCGCGCAAATCAACCGCCACGCCTGATTGTTTCGCCACATTATCAGGTACGAGCTTAATAGTCGTGCCCGATTCAATAGCCGCAATACCATTGACTTGCATCACACTTAAAAACAGCTGATAAATCTCATCACGAGACAAAGCACGGTTAGAGATAACGGTCACATTGCCATTGATACGCGGATCAAGCACGAAGTTTTGCTCGGTGATGGTCGCCACTTCATTAATAAACGCTTTAATATCCGCGTCTTGCAAATTAACTTTCCAGCTCTCAGCACTGGCAATCCCGCACATCGCGGCCCACAATGGCAGCGCGACGCATAACGGACGGCACAGATATAACAGACGCTGTAAGGAGTGACGCAAAGGCGTTATTGAAAATTTATGCAAACTTACCATGGTTATCTTTACCCACTATGATGTTGCTTAAAATATGACTTAATGAGGCGAGCAATACTGACAAATGCCAAAAAACCTAAAACTGCTGACGAATGGTAATCACTTGGTCGCCGCGCTGTACTTCTATTTGCGCCTCGCCGGCTTGTTTGACTTGTTGCAGCACACCGGCATCTTGAGTCGGATTATTACCAACGGTTTGACCATTTACTGTCAGCACCTTATCTCCCGGCTCAAGCCCTAAACGGTTGCGCACTTGCGAGGGCATAGCGGCGGTCACTTGATAGCCCTCACCCGTTGCCATGACACCCATCCGACTCAAATAGCCTGAGGGGTTGTCTTGTAGCTCCGTGATAGCCTCTTCTATAGGCGACGGATTACTTTGATTGCTGGGATTGCTGGTATCTGCGTTATTTTCAGCCATAGCAGAGGGCTCATCTGGCAGTGCTAGCGGCAGCGCGCTAGCAGCGTTATTAGTGATGTTATTAGCGGTGTTATTATTTGACAGCCGCTGATTACCTATTGCATTTGCCGCCATACCGGTTTGGTCTAAAGGCATCGAATCCGCCATACTAATCACCGTTTGCTTATCAGAGGCATCCGCAATCACCACCGCATTCCAATCAACCGCCACCAAGGTATAACCACTGTCTTGCAAACTATCATTGATACGATAGTTTTTAACCTCACCATTGATATCTAACAACGCTGAAGACAAGCTTTCTGGTATGGCAAGCAATACCCCTTTCAAGATAATATTGGGCGGTGGCTGTACTGCCGCGACTGCCGCCTCAGGCTCGGCAAAAATAGTAAATAGGCTGCTATTATCAACGGCTACATTGGCGCTGCTTTGTAATGCAACATCAGGCAAGGCGGGCGCTATCGGCGGCGCGAGTAACAACCACAATAAACGTGCCGCTGTCCATGCCAACCAGCCGATAGCGATAAATAACAGCCACCCTGCAAAGCGATTGAGCATCGGAATAACGGGCTCTAAGCGTGTGCTCATACTCATCTAACCCGCCCCTAATCCTGCCAATAATGGCTGGCGCACCGTTACCACTGGCGTATCTTGCGGCGCTTGACCCTTATATTCTGCCATATTCTCTAGCAGGCGTTGCGTTAAGCTGACATCAAGCATATTATCGCCATCAATATATAAATCGCCCAAACGCTTCTCTTGATTATTTAATAAATGAACATGCAGCAGATTATGATTGTTTTTTTGTTCCTGACTTAACTGGGCACGCAGCGCCGGTATGGTAATATAAAACACCTTGCCACCACTCGGATAGCCCATTTCACCACCCACCCAAGTCAGCTGCCCATCCGCTTTGGTAAAGCCTGCCTGTTGCTTATCTGAACCTGCGCTTGATTGGCGCTGTAGCGACAGCGCATTTACCTGAATGGGCGCCTGCGGTAACTGCCAATTGACAAGATGACTCAAGGTCTCTGGCGCTATTTTACCGCTCATCTCATTGACTTGCCACGAGTTGCGAGCAACTTTTACCTGCCCTGCAAGCCGTGTCTGCCCCGAACTGACCTCAACATCTGCCCCCAGCTTTGCGGTTAATAAGTGCCACGGCTGCCATGTCCACTGAGCCGCGCCTGTTAGCGGCGCTTGCGCGGATGAGGAGGACAGCGAAGCGATTGGCAGCTGCCAAATCATAGACCCTTGCCACACATTACCAGACACATGCTGCACATAAGGCGACTCAGGGGCAACTTTTTGGATAATCCATGCCGCCGGCATTTGCAGCACCGCAAATAATGCAAATATCAGCAGCCCAATGAACCACCAAAGCTTACGGGGACGCTTATTGGACGATAAGGAAGCGGCAGTCACAGATACATACTCTTAATGATAAACAAAGGGATACAACAGCAGGATACCAAACCAATTAAAACTAATACCCTAAAAACTGCGTTATCATAACAAACATTCGCCTAAACATGACAGCAAAAAAGCCAGTTTCTTTATTGCAAATGCACGCAACAAAGAGACTGGCTTAGCGGAGGTTCTTGAAGAAAATCAATTAAATAGCAAAGTCTTCTATATTACGACCAGCAGCAAGCGCGTCCACCAACCACGTAGGCTTACGACCACGACCTGTCCACGTCTCTTCACTATTCTCTGTATTACGGTATTTAATATTGCGTTTTTTTGCCAGTTTTGCACCTGCCTCAATGATATCACTGATAGTGCTATCACTCTCTTGCGCAATTTTTTCAAACTGTACATAGGCTTGATATAAGCGCTGATGTTGCTTTTCAGCAATCAATTGTTGGGCATCTTCAGTGATAGCATACAACTCATCTACGCTTAACTCATTTAAATTAATGGTATTGCTTGTCATAACTGCCTCGTTTCGATTCTATAAACACAAAGAGTATTTTTTATATTGCTATTAAACAATCGTTTATAAATATAAAACCAATGATTAAATGTAATAATTAATAATTATCG